>JBAZOP010000131.1 GCA_041648665.1 bacterium
TGTCCAAGGACAGGGAGATAAGCCTTTGCGAGGGGGTTTCGCAGATGCTCCTGGCGCTCGATTCGAAGTGCAGCATGGCTATAGTCTCCTCCAACTCAAGCGAGACGATACGCGACGTCCTGGGCAGGCTGGGCATCCTCCAGCATTTCTCCACCATATCCGGCGGCGACGAGGAGATGGGCAAGGTCGAGCGGATGCGCAAGTGTATGTCGGGCCACGGCGTCACGGAGGATAGCACGATCTACATAGGCGACACTGTTGGGGACATGAAGGAGGCCCGCGAGGCAGGGGTTACGCCGATAGCCGTCGCCTGGGGTCTGCATCCGGCGGCGAGGCTGGCGGGCGCTCAACCCGAGCTTATCATCATGGAGCCTTCTGAGCTGGTGGATTATGTGGGCGCTCTGTCCAGAGCGAAATCAGAGGCAGAAGCTCCCCTTTGAGCACCACGTCGTTTCCCTCCACCGAGATACCGAGTCCCTTCACCACGGCCGCCAGCCCCGTCTCCCCCTCGGGCTTCTGTTGGATCATCACGAGCGAGCGCAGGCCGTCGAGGAACATGAGCACGCCCTGTGCGCCTGCGGGGTCTTTGCATGGTATGGTGGCCGAAATCTGTATCCCGTCGGCGCTCCTTATGTAGGCGGCGTCCGGGAGATATATCTCTTTCGGCGCGGAACTCTTCATCCTCTCGCCGATCGCCACGTATCCGGAGAGCACGTCGTCGATTTCAAAGGATTTGTCGACGCCCTTATCCTCCGGTTTGGTTTCATAGAATGAGATCAGCGATTTGCGGCGCCCGGCGGCGAGATGCCGCTTGTCGAGCAGCATGAACGCCAACGGATCGCGCGAGTCGCTCTCGGAATAGACGGTCGCCCAGCCTAAGTTCTGTGCGGTTAAACCGGCGCGCCCGGCGCTCATCGCCGTCCTTATGGCGGGCACGATCGTCTTTTCGTCGAAGTTGCCCTGCGCCAGGATCACCACGTCAGATTCGGCCCCCAGCTCACCCAGCCTTCCCGCGACCGCGAGCATGCCCAGTGCGTCGTGGTTTTCAAGCAGGGCGGATATCAGCTCCGCGGCCACCCCCTCCTTGCCTGCGACGATGGCTGAGACCCTGTCCGAGAGGGGGCCGTTGGATAGCGCCCTCGGGACGTCGACGGCTATGTAGAAATCCCTGTCCGCCGGCATCCAGCGCGCCAGCATGCCGAGCTTCGAACGCGTGCCGGCGGCAGGATCATAGGCGCGCCCTAGGAAGATATCGCTGGCGTCGCGCATGAAGAAGAGGGCCGTAGCGATGAGCGCGATGAGCACCGCGGCGTGTATGATGAACATCCTGGTCTTCTTTTTCATGACGCCTCCTGCCTGAGCCATGCCTCGATGAGCGAGGTTATCGACTGCCTTGCCTGCGAGGCGAGGTATTCCAGTTTGGGGAGTTTGAGGAGGTCGCATGGCCGCCTGAGCAAGCGGCCGGCCAGCGCGATCCCGTCTGTATTCCCCGACTCGTCGACGGCGCCGTCGAGGTCCGGGAACTCGTAATCCAACGGATCGAGCACCGCCCTCACGACTACATAGGGTATCCCGGCTGCGGAGCATACCCGGGCCAACGTCGCACTCTCCATGTCGATGGCCACGGCTTCGTGCTGCGTGCCGAGGAATGCCTTGTCAAAGGGCTCCCGCGCTATCTCGTCCACGGTCACGATCCCTGCCGACCTGTGCCTTATGCCCATCTCGCTGAGCAGAGTCTCGGCGCGGCCGGCCGCCGAAGGGGGCGGCTCGAATTTGTCTCCCGTCACGGAGTCGATCGCCGGGTTCGCTATTATCATGTCTCCGGCCTGGAGAGAGGGGTCTGCGCCGCCGCAGTAGCCGACGTGCAGGCAGAAGTCAGGTTTGTAGCGCTCCGCCAGGTAGCGCGCCGCCCGCTCCATGGCCTCGCGTCCTATGCCTGCGCGGACTAGGAGGATGGGCCTTTGCTCGTAGGTACCGCGCACGAATACGGAGGGCCGAAGATACAGGGATGCATCCACGGACATCTTCGAGCGGATGACGCGGAGCTCATCGTCCATCGCGGCAATTACAGCGAGCGGCACTTGGTGCATGCAGTTGTTTTAAAGGCAGCAATGCGTGAAGTCAATCGGCCAGTCGCGGTCCTCAGAAGATGGTCCAGCGGGCCATGGTAAGCGCGTCGCGGATGTTTGATGTGGTGGTGAGCGCCACGGTCGGCTCGAAGCCGCAGTGGCACATGCAGTTTTTGCATCGCGGGTCGCGGCCTGGGCCGTATTTCCCCCAGTCCACGTCCTTCATGAAGCCTTCGAAGGTGCTGTGGTGGCCGTCGGTGATGAGGTAGCAGGGCGCCTTCCAGCCGCAGTAGTTGTATGTCACGTTGCCCCACGGCGTGCATTCGAAGTCGCGTTTCCCCGCCAGGAAGTCGAGGAACAGCGGGGTGGACCATATCTTCCTGCCGCGTCCGGCGCGCCTGAGGATGCTGAACTTCTCCTTTATGGCGGAGCGCGTGAGGAACACGGACTGGTCTTCGACGTCCGAGTAATCGAACCCGGGGGAGATGAGCATGCCGTCGATGGAGAGCCCCTCCAGGAAATCGATCAGAGCCTCGATCTCGCCCGCGTCCGTCTGTCTGTAGATCGTGGTGTTCGTGCAGACTGAGAAGCCGGCCTTCTTCGCGGCGACGATCCCGGCCACCGCCTTGTCGAAGGCCCCCTTCCGCTCGACCACCGCGTCGTGCGTCGCGGCGAGCCCGTCCAGGTGCACGTTTATGTTGAAACGCTTGTGCGGCTTGAGCAGGGGGAGCTTCTTCTCCAGCGACTGGCCGTTGGTGCACAGATAGACCACCCGGCCGCGGCCGAGCGTTTCCTCGACGAGCTCCTTTATCCTGGGATACAGCAGCGGCTCGCCGCCGCAGATGGAGACCACCTGTGCCCCGCAATCGTCCACGGCCGCAAGGCACTGCTCTAGCGTGAGCATCTTTGAGGCGTGCTCCTTGTACTCGCGTATGCGGCCGCAGCCGGAGCATGTCAGATCGCACGCGAACAGCGGCTCCAGCATGAGCACCAGGGGGAAGCGCTTCTTCCCCTGGCCCTTCATGCGCCTGATATAGTTGGCGATCGAAATGGTCTGTCCCAGCGGGAATCTCATAGAGGCCGGGCTCTCTAGCACGCGAGGTCCTCAATTACAATCCATAGTTGAAGTTTTGCGCATTAGTGCTATTTGGAGCAAATGGCGCCGGGGAAACGGGCAGGGAGGGGGGTAAACCGGATGCAGGCGAAAAAAGGTGAGATATCGGCCATAGCGATCCGCGTGATCCTGCTCTCGGCCGCGATCGCAGCGATCTTGGCCGCGATCGCGTTTTTCACGCATCACTACAAGGCCGCCCTGTCCATCGGCGCCGGGGCCGGAATAGGGTCGCTCAGCTTTCTGGCCCTGGTCGTGACGATCTCGGGGGCGGCAAACCCCGGCCGCATGGGCGTAAGAAAGGGGCTGCTCGCCGCGCTCGGGCTTTTGAAGATCGCAGCCGTAGGCGCGCTGCTGTGGTGGCTTATCTTCGAGAAGATCGTGGACCCGATTCCGTTTCTCGTGGGTTTTGGCGCCGTGGTCCTCTCCCTCGTAGTGGAGGGAATAAGGGCAGGCCGCGCGATGGAGAGGGCGGGCTAGACAATGTACGAGCCTTCGATACTCAGATGGATGGCGGAACACCTCGGAACCCCCCAGAGCTGGGACGGCGAATACAGGCACGTAGTGACCGCGGTCTTTGTCGCTCTCCTCCTCATCGCCTCGGGCGTCATCGCGGGGAAAAAGTTTAAGAACATATCCGGAAGGCTCATACCCGAGAGCGGAGTGAGTATAGCGAACTCATTCGAGCTGATCTCAGAGGCGTTGCTTCGGCTCATGGAAGACATCATGGGTCCGAAGGCTGCAAAACATCTCCCGTTCATAGGCTCCTTATTCGTGTACATACTGGTCTCGGACCTCATCGGCGTGATCCCTGGGATCTTCCCGCCCACCGAGAACATCAACACGAACCTCTCCTGCGCGCTCGTGGTGTTCTTCTATTATAATTATATGGGCATAAAGGAGCAGGGGATCAGGGGATATTTCAGGCACATGGCAGGGCCGGTCCTGTGGCTTGCGCCGCTGTTCTTCATCGTCGAGGCGGTGAGCCACATAGTGCGGCCGGCATCGCTCTCGATCAGGCTCATGGGAAACATAGCCGGCGACCACATAGTGGTCGGCATCTTTTCAGACATAGTGCCCTTCCTCGTCCCGATCATTTTCATGGGGCTTTCCATTTTTGTTTCGATAATGCAGGCATTTGTCTTTACGCTGCTTTCCATAGTATATATACACTTGGCGTCCGGATCAGAGGAACATGCCTGATCGATCCGAACGCGCCATTAATAGGAGGGGGATATGAAGAGAATCGCCGTGTTTTTCTCGTGCGCACTGGCATCGCTTGCGCCCGCGATTGCGAATGCGCAGGTGGGCCAGGCAGCGCAGGATGGAAACTGGATTTTCAAGGCAGTGCTCGCGGTAAGCGCGGCGTTGGCGATCGGGATGGCCGTCGTGGCCGGCACGATGAGCCAGGCGAAGGCCGCTGCCGTGACCCTCGAGGGCATCGCGCGCAATCCCGAAGCGGCGAGCAAGGTCATGACGCCCATGATCATAGCGCTCGCGCTCATCGAGTCGCTCGTCATCTACGCCCTCGTCATCGCGTTCCTCCTGCAGGGAAAAATCTAAGAACATTTTGCAGACGGAGAGGATCGGGCACGCCCCTCTCGCTTACGGCTCGCTCGCTCAGACGCCGTTCGCTCACCTGCGCATTCGGCGCCGCAGCATCACAGGCTTAGATGGCGGCGCCTCCTGACGCCGCTCGAGGAGCATCCCCGATCCTCTCCGTCAAGTCGGTACTCTGAGGCAGCGATTCCGGAAACAAAAAGGCCGGGGTTTCATACCCCGGCCTTGCGCGGTCTTCATAAAATTTAATAACCCAATATTATCAACTAAATAGCTACGGATTGGGTTCCGGCTGCCCCTATAGTGCAATATGGTGCAATGAATGTATGCACCATATTGCACTATAAGACAGACAAGAGTCTTACATTAACAATCGCCAATCAGGGGGCAATAATATTGGCGAATACTTGGCGATTAATGTGGCTATTTGCCGGTTAGCTTCGGGTGGCGTCAGTTCCGGGGCTCCCGGGCCCTTGCCTGAAGTCGCCTTAAGGCGCGCTTACGAGACGAACGTATGAGGAAATCAAAAGGCCGATTGGCGTCGCGGCTTGAAGGCTGACGCGAGGAAGACATTCAAGCCGCATGACGCTAACGGCCTTTTGACGACGAGTAGCGAGCGACGTGCGCCAGCGACGAAGGAAGGGCACGGGAGCCCAGACGCCACCCGAAGCCAAAGAAGTTTTAAGGGTGCTCTTCGTCGATGGGTTTTCCGGAAAGCTCGAGGATGATGTCGAAGTCGTCGGCTGCGTTAGCGTCGCGCATGATCGCCTTGGCGCGCACGCGTTCGCCGCATCGCTGGCACTGGTGCAGGATCACGTACTCCTTCTTCGTGTGTGTGTAGATGCCGATCGGCCTCATCATACCCTTGCACGGGTTGGCGCGATCGCCGGGGTTTATGTCCACGTGCCTGGACCACAGGCAATACGGGCAGTGGTTGCGGGGCGTGGTCTGAGCGGTGGGGGGCACCTCGCGGTCGCAGTTGCTGCAGGTGAAGCCCTCGTTCACCACTTGGAATCGCTTGGTCTTCAAAGACATGGCTGCTTGCTCACTTCTTTTTGTCCTTGCCGCGCTTCGGCCTCATCACCTTTATCCTGACGCTGCTTTTTTCTTCCGCTCCGCCG
>JBAZOP010000132.1 GCA_041648665.1 bacterium
GAGCGGTGATTATCTTTTCGAAGACCGTGCGCTCTTCGAGATACATGCCGAGCGACTCAAGGCCGAGGACCTGTTCCTTCGCCAGGAGCCTTATCACCACCTTCTCCCCGTACATCGTGGGATAGGTCGAGATGCGCATGTCGAGGAGATGGCCGGCCAGCCTGATGCGCACGCGGCCGTCCTGCGGCACCCTGCGCTCGGCTATGTCCATGTTCGCGATGATCTTGATGCGCGTGACGATCGGCAACTGCATCTGCTTGGGGAGTATGATCCTCTCCTCGAGGACTCCGTCTATGCGGTTGCGAATCTTGATGGCGCCCGCCTGCGGCTCGATGTGTATGTCGCTGGCGTTCTCCCTCACCGCCGTGCGCATGATCCTGTTGACCTCGGAGACGATGCGGGCGCCGGACGCTATCTCGCGAAGCCTGTCCGCCACCTCTTCCCCGGTGTCGGCGCCGTACTCCACCACCTCGATCTCGTCGGCCTTCTCATCGGAGGGTTCCACCAGCCTATAGCTCTCCGCCACCAACTTCTCGATCTCGGCCGCCGAGGCAAGCACCGGCTGAATGCGGCACTTGAGCGCGCTGCGGAGGTCGTCCAGAGCGAAGACGTCCAGTGGGTCGGCCATCGCCACCGTGATGGTGTCCTCGATCTTGAAGAGCGGCATGAAGTGATATTTCTTGGCGAGGCTCACGGGCACCAGTTTGATGACCTCCTGGTCTATCGTATAGTCCTTCAGCGACATGAAAGGGATATTGAGCCGCTGGCTCAGGAACTCGAGGACCTGCTCCTCCGAAATGAAACCCTTCTTGATAAGGACATGCCCGAGGTCGCCGCCGAGGTTCTTGAGGGTCTCCTGGGCAACGGCCAGCTGGTCAGGGCTGATGAGCCCCTCATCCACCAGCTTCTGTCCGATATTGTCCAGGACCTGGAAACTGACCTGAGCCATCGCATCCCCCTGCAAATATAAAATCTTAGCAGGCAAGGAGGGTCAGGTCAACGCGCTTGGTGATTGGCTTCATCAGGATTCATATGATATAGGGTGTCTCGATGCGCCTTCTCGATGACAATCCTCCCTCTGCGCCGGTCTATGCAGCTCCCATAGCAGCACTGGTAGTGGCCCTGGGCGCCATCATAATCACGGGGTTCGACGTCTGGTGGCAGCTCGCAACAGGATGGGTGATAGTCAATCTCAAGATCATCCCAGGCAACGACATATTCTCATTCACCGCCTTCGGAGCGCCCTGGATCAACCACCAGTGGCTCTTCCAGGTGGTCCAGTGGCTGATCTTCGATCACCTGGGAGAGAGCGGCCTGGTCTTCTTCAAGGCGGCCCTGCTCGGCAGCGGCACATGGCTGGTCTTCCGAACGACCTCATACCTCACATCGTCCAGAGACATGGCGCTGTGGAGCGCAATCATATTCCTCTGGGGGGTCTCGTTTCGCGTCATGAACAGGCCGTTCATGGTCGTCATCATCCTGATAGGCGTTTACTGCCTCATCATCCACAGATACATAAGGCGCGATACAAAGGCGATATGGCTGCTCCCCCTGCTGCAGGTGATCTGGATCAACTGCCACGGCGGCGGCCTCCTGGGGCCCGCTTTCGTCCTCGCCTTCGCCGTTGGAGAGACGGTGCAAACACTTCTGCCTTCCGGATTCGGCGGGCCTCCCCCCATCGAAAGGCGCAAGATCGAGAGGCTGTGGCTCATAGGACTGGCCTGCATCGCCACGAGCCTCATAAACCCCTGGGGAGCGGAAATATTTCAGTATTTCACCGACTTGAAGAAAATGGGGACCGTGCTCATGTACACGCAGGAATGGTTCCCGCCGCTCAACCCCAAGCTGGACTATTCGATACCACCGTACATCTATATGTTGACCGTGCTCGGCACGTTCGTCTCTTTTGTGTGCAACGCAAAGAGGGCGCGGCTTTCCTTTCTCTTTGTGTCAGGCTTCACGTCTCTCCTGCTGATCCGCGGACACCGCTTCGGGCCCGAGATGCTCGTCGCGAATCTCCCGCTGATGTTCATGAATTTCAAGGAAAGCCTCTTGCCCGCGCGCGCGCCCAGACCGCAGCGATCGTGGATCCACGTCTGCCTGGCCTCCGTCATCGCGGCGCTGGTGCTGATATTCGGGGTGCCCATCTCGATGGTAGACAAACCCATCGTGAGGATGGGGCTGGGGGCGCCCGCCTTTTCAGCGCCCACGCACCTGGTGGATTTTCTGGAATACCATAACATCAGGGGCAGGGTCTTCAACGACATGGGCCTGGGCGCATACATGATCTTCAGGCGCTGGCCGAGAGAGCGGGTCTTCATCGACGGCCGCACGCCGGTATACGGCGACGAGTTCTTCAAGGAGTTCATCGAGGCATCAAACAACTCGCGCAACTTCGACGAAACCATGGAGCGTTACGACATCGACTACCTCGTCTTCAACAGGATCAATCTCTGGGGAAGCCGCCACATGCACAAGTACCTCTGGGAGAGCAAGAAGTGGCGCCTCATTTACGCCATGGAGGACGGGCTGATCTACCTCAAGGACGTGCCCAAGTTCGAAAAACTAATCAAAAAGTTCGGCATCAAGAGGAATCCCCTCATCGAAGAGATGGAGCGGATGGAGAAGGCCGGAATCAAATGAAACGAGAAAGCTACTTCAGAGCGCACAGGCCTTCCGTCGTCATCTGCCTCGCCTCCCTCTTCGGATTTTTGATCTCCGCGAGCGCGGTCGAGATAGCGGGGTTCGACCTGTGGTGGCACCTGGCCATCGGCCGCGCCATGTCGATGCTGGGACAGATATTGCGATACGACCTGTTTTCTTACACCGCCTTCGGCGCGCCGTGGGTGAACCAGGAGTGGCTCTTCCAGCTCCTCCAATGGCGTCTGTTCGATCTTGCGGGGACCGACGGGCTGATAGCGGTCAGGGTCCTCATGGCCGCCGCGATATCACTGCTGCTCTTTCGCACGATAGACTTCCTCTCGCGTTCCAGGAACCTGGCTATCTGGGGCGCAGTGCTGTTCATCTGGTCAAGCTCTTACAGGATGATGGATCGGCCGTTCTTCCTCGGCATGCTCTTCCTCGCCGCATTCTGCCTCGTGCTCCACAGATACGTCCGGGACGGGACGCGCGCGATATGGGCGCTGCCGCTGTTGCAGGTGCTCTGGATCAACTGCCACGGCGGCGGCCTCCTCGGCCCCATGATCCTCTTTGCGTTCGCCTTCGGCGAGACCATGCAGGCGCTGCTTCGACAGAGGCTGGGCGGCCCCGAGCCTCTCGGTTGGGCGAAGATCAGGGCGCTATGGCTCGTCGGGTTTGCCTCGCTGGCCGCTTGCGCGCTGAATCCGTGGGGCATCGACATATTCCCGCTCTATCTGGAGCTGAACAGGGCGACCACCATCCTCAGTTTCACGGACGAATGGCTCCCCCTGCTCCACCCTGAGCTGGACATGATAGTGCCTCCCGCCATCGCCCTGGCCGTCGCGGCCGCGTCCCTGGCCTCGTTCGCTGCAAATGCCAGCAGGATAAGGTTCTCCAGCCTGATGCTCGCGGCCGGCACGATGTTCCTGCTGGCCAGGGGTCATCGGTTCGTGCCGGAGATGACGCTGGTCAACCTCCCCCTCATGATGCAGAACTTCGCCGAGCTGCGGAGAAAACCGGGACAGGCATCGAACGTCGCATGCTGGATCAACGTCGCCGCCGCGTTCGCGATATCCGCCATGACGCTCGCCTTCGGCATCCCGATGAAGTTCGAGCACAGGCTCTGGAGCAGGCCCGGCCGCGGAGTCGCCTATTACAGCGCCCCCGCGAACCTCATCAAGTTTCTCGACGAGTACGGCATCAAGGGCCGCGTGTTGAACGACATGGGCCTGGGCGGCTACCTCATGCTCACGAGGTGGCCCGGGGAGAGGGTCTTCATCGACGGCCGCACGCCGATATACGGCGACTCCTTCTTCAAGGAATTCATCGAGGCGTTCAGGAACAGCAGGAATTTCGAAGAGCTGATCAGGAAATACGACATAGATTACATCCTCTTGCCGGGCTACAGGGCGTGGGACCAGGGCCTGCTCCACAAATACCTCTGGGGCCATCCGGAATGGCGGCTCGTCTTCGGGACCAACGAGGGGTTCGTCTATCTCAGAGACAGGCCGAAATTCAAAAAGCTCATCCAGGAGCTCGCGCTCGACAAGAATCCCGCCATCGAGATGATAGAGAGGGTGGAGAAAGGGATCGATCGTCTTTAGCTTGATTACTTTATACCCTTCATATACTTTTCACAGCCGGACGGATACCCAGGGAGGCTCACGATGTCGCTAGAACTCACCGATCTGCTCACCGAGGCAATATCCAGGAACGCAAGCGACCTGCACATAAACACCGGCGTCCCTCCTGCGTTCCGCATCGACGGCACCCTGGTGCCGGCCTCCGACAAACCGCTCACCGCAGAGCACGCCAAGGAGATATGTTTCCAGTGCCTGAGCCAGGAACAGGTCATGAAGCTGGACTCGCAGAGGACCATCGACCTCGCATTCAGCGTCGGCGAGCGATCGAGGGTCCGCGCCAACCTGTTCTATTCGCTCGACACGATCGCCGGCGCCTTTCGAGTCATTCCGTTCATCATACCCGAGCCCGAAGAGCTCGGCCTGCACGACTGCATGTTGAAGATAACCGAAAAAGCGAGGGGCCTCGTCCTCGTGACGGGGGTCACCGGCAGCGGCAAGTCCACCAGCCTCGCCGCCATGATCGAGCGGATAAACCGCACCCGGCACGACCACATAATAACGATAGAGGACCCGATCGAATACATCTATACGCAGAAGAACTGCATCATAAACCAGCGCGAGATCGGCCAGGACACCTCCTCATTCCAGAGCGCCCTGAAATACGCGCTCCGCGAAGACCCGGACGTGGTGCTCGTGGGCGAGATGCGCGATCTGGAGACGATCCAGAACGCGATCACCATCGCCGAGACGGGACATCTCGTATTCGCGACTTTGCACACCAACACTGCGGTCCAGACCGTGGACCGCATAATCGACGTCTTCCCGCCCCACCAGCAGCCGCAGGTGAGGACGCAGCTCTCATTCATCCTGGAGGGGATATTCTGCCAACAGCTCATTCCCCGAATCGGCGGCGGCCGAGCGCTCGCGGTGGAGGCCCTTCTGCCCAACTCCGGCATGCGCAACATGATCCGCGAAGGCAAGACCCACCAGATCCCGGCGCAGATGCAGGTGGGACAGAAGGAAACCGAGATGTTCACCATGGATCAGTCCCTGGCCGGACTCGTGAAGAAGGGCTTGATCGAAGAAAAGGAAGCGCGCCGCAAATCCGTGGACGTGAACGACTTCAACGCAGCCCTTCGCTGACAGTGCATTAGTCCGGTTTTGCAAAGTAAATCAGCCCTTTACAACCCTTCAGGCTTTCTGCTAGTGTCTGCGCCGTTAAAACTCCCTCATCACTTACGCTACTTACGCTAAAGAAAAGGAGCAAGCTGCATGTCAGGTCACAATAAATGGTCTTCCATAAAACACAAAAAGGGGGCCGCGGATGCCAAACGAGGCAAGCTCTTCTCGAAGTTCATCAAGGAGATCACGATTGCCGCACGGATCGGGGGCGGTGATCCGGATCACAACCCCAGGCTTCGCACTATTCTTGACAAGGCGCGTGCAGCCAATATGCCCAATGACAACGTCGCCCGCGCAATCAAAAAGGGAACGGGAGAGCTCGAGGGCTCAACCTACGAAGAGATAACCTTCGAGGGATACGGCCCCAGCGGC
>JBAZOP010000133.1 GCA_041648665.1 bacterium
ACCCCGGCGCGGACGCTATCTTCGAGTCGCTGTCCGGCGACTACCCCACCTCGCCCGCAGGGCCCTTCGGAAAGATGGCGGTGCTCGAGATGAAGATGCTCGAACAGGAGGATTTTCATCTCGAAAAGGGGTTTCTCGCAGAGGTTCGAGAAGGGACTCGGCGCGTCGATGCGATCATGCAGAAGTACGAACCCACCACGTGGGACCTCTTCCTCTCGGGCGCGCTCATGGGCCTCGACGGATTCTTCAAGGCGCGCAAGGGCCAGTGGTGGGACGCGTATACGCAGGGCGGAAAATCGCGCCAGTTGTTCAAACACGTGAAGGAACTCGACCCCTCATTCGCGGACGCCGATTTCGGTCTGGGCATGTACATCTACTGGCGCTCGGTCTTCTCGCGCGATCTGTGGTTTTTGCGCATGTTCCCGGACAGGCGGGCGGAGGGGATATCCATAGTGGAAGGCGTGGCGCGGGACGGCCATTTTGCGAAGGACCTGGCGAAGGTGAACCTCGCCATCATGTACTTCGAGGAGCGCCGCTTCAAGGACGCCTCGCGCATACTCTCGGAATATCTCGAACAGTATCCGAACAACGTGATCCTGAGGAAGCTCTACGGCAAGGTGCTCATATCGCTCAAGAGCTACGACGATGCGGTAGGGCAGTTCAGAAAGATCCTCACCATCCTGCCCGAGGGCAAGGGGGCTCACTATTTCATCGGGGTGGCGCTCGTGTTGAAGGGTGACCCGGCGAGCCTTTCCGAGGCGGAGGATGAGCTCACCCGGTTTCTCAAGATGTCGGTCGGAAACTACTGGCCTGCCCACGCGCACTACTGGCTCGGCCGCCTCAATCTTGCGCGCGGCCAGAAGGAGGCTGCGGACAGGGAATTCGCGGAGGCGGTGAAGCTCTATCCTGAGATCGAGAGCGCGGTGAAGAAGGTGCGCGGGCTGGGTGGCGGGGTGTGAGTCTATTGCGAACGCATACTGATAATAGTGTAACGTTTTTTGACGGGAAACGGAAATTTTACGCCGTTTCCCGCTTCTTTTTTTCAAGCAACTTTTCGTTGCGCCGGCCGAAGAATTATCGACAACGTGTTGTTTGTGCCTCCGGGAGGATATGTTGAACGAGATCACCGACAAATCGCCCGTGCTCATCCTTCCCTATGAGGACCTCAAGAGGTCCGAGGGGATGGATCACGATCATGGCGTTGTGCAGGGCGTCGCGAGGCAGGGCTTTGAGGTTGCGGATTCGTTCGGTCGCGAGGAGGCATGGACGGTTTTGGCCTCGCGTTATGGGGAACTGCTTCGCGAGTTCATGATGAGGCCGTACGATGCGAGCGTGCTCGAGGCGATGCATGCGGTTGTGAGGGCGGGCGCCGCGGCGGGCGCTGCGGTCTCCGGAGGTGAGGCGGCTTCATTGCAGGGCAAGGAGGGTTGGGTCGACGTCTCGACGACGGACCCTGCGCTGCTGCTCTCTTCGCTCTCGGGTAGAGGAAGGTCGCCCAGGTTCAGGATCATGTACGACTCCGGGTCAAATGCGTACAGGGTCTTCTGGAACCGCTCGCCGGAGGCGGGCGACGACGTATCGGATCTGATGGAGCACGGCGCCTGGATACTCTCGAGCCTCAACGGAGCTGAGAGGGGGGTGCGCAGGATATTGGGCGACAAGGCGTTGGTCGACTCCGTGCTGGAAGGCGCCCGCATCCTCTATGTCCCGCAGGACGCGGGGCTTGCGTTCCCGAGGCTGCTTGCGATCGCGCGATCGCGTGAGAGCGGGGCCGGCATTCATGAGTTCTGGATGCCGAGGCTCGGCCAGATGAGGGGCCGCGGCAATCCTCCGATCGCGTACAGGGTGACCGATACCTGGCACGAGATGCTCAACGTCAAGGACCTGATCATTGCCGTCGAACGAATGATCGCCAAGGCGAGGGCGATGGGCAAGAGGCCTGTCGCGGTTTGGGACCTGGACGGCACGGTCCTGGACGCTCGCGAATTCGCAGCCCGGATCTTCAATGAGTGGCTGCTTTTCTACGACGGCCCCGATGCGGCGGAGATAAGGGAGAAGGCGAAGCGCTCAAACGTCGAACGGGGCTGGAACAGCCGCACGATACTCAGGGACATGGGCGTCGCCAGGGAAGAGACGCTGAAAGATGCGGACGCCTATTTTCAGGCCAACTTCTACAGTGCTGAGAGGCGACTGGAGATGCTGCCGATCCGCGGCATGGTGGAGCTGGTGAAATTATTCATGGGCATGGGAGTCATGAACTTGTACGCCACGCTCCGCAGCAGCTCGGACGACACCCTGCTCGACGGCGGATCGAGCTCCGAGCGCATCCTGAAAAAGTACGATATTTGGGAGAAGGACAGCGTGCTCCTCAGACACGAAGGCGAGAAGATCGACTGGTCGGAGGCGGCGTATCTCGCAGGGGGCAACGAGCCGCACAAGTGGACTATGGTCAAGTCTTTCAGAAAGAGGAATCCGGGCGCGTACATCGTCGTGGTCGGGGACAACGCACCTGCTCACAACAACGGGTACCGCGAATACTTCGAGTACAGTGTCGTCAACATACACCCCAGGGGCGACGATCCGCCCAATTCGCCTCCGCTGTACGAAGACGGCGTTTTTGAAGTGGATCCGGACAGGCTCGCCCTGGATCTCGCCGGCTGGATGGAGGGCTGCGTGAGGAAAGGCCGCGTCCTGGCTGCCGAGGTGAGCAGACAGTTCGGCAAGATGGAGAGCGCCGAGTCTTCGCCTTTTTTCATGAGCTATCCTGAGAAGCATGAGGCGGAGATCCGGGCTTCCGCCGTCATAGCTTCGCGCACCATCGACGCGGTGGCGGGCATAAATCCGCTGAACGCGATCCACTACACATTTTTGGAGGAGATAAACAGGCGCTACTCCGCGTCTCCGGGGAGGCTCGAGATCTTCGAGGAGATGGTTTCGAAGGTGAACTTTGTGGCAGGGACGTCGTATGCGGTCATGCGTGGTCCCGGGGGAGTTGAGAGGATAGTCAATGCAAAGAGGGGGAGGCTCCCGGAAGACGTCGTGGTGCGGCCGGCGCCGATCTCATTCGATGGCTCGTGGATGAGTTTCAGGAATGCGAAGAGCATCAGGGAGCTGGAGTCGGTATTGCCGGATCTTCCCTCAGGGCCGGATCTCACAGGGGTTGTCGCGGGGGACGTATATGACCTGCTCTCCTTCGGCGAATTCCCCAGGATGATCGTTGCGCTCAAATCGGCGGCGGAGTTCGTCTCCCGCAAACGCAAAAGGGCTGCGGACGAACTCCGCGCCATGGAGTACGGTCCGCGCCTGGCTGTCGGCGCGATGCTCGCTTTGGCTCGAATGGGCATGAAGGTGGGCTGGCGAGATCCTAACGGGCTCAAGCGCATCCAGACGAGCTACGAACTCATGAGGGCGCCCGAACATCTGAGGTCGAAGATCAAATATGTTCCGACAAGGGAGAAGGTCAGGGCCGACATTGCGCTCTGGAATCTTCCGCATTTCGGCACGACTCTCAAGACCATGACCAAGGGGGTCAAACGCGACGGCATTGTGCTGATCCAGTCTCAGAAGAGCGCCGCTGAATATGAGAAAGAAGGCCTGGGCCACAGGCTCATGGCCGAGGTCGCGTTGCCTACCGGACAGTACGTGCTTCCCACCGCCTTCCTGCACGTAGCTCCCCAGTTCAACATGCCTCTGTCATTCCAGGCCTGGCGCGTGCGCTGATGGATTTGAATCTCTTCCCTTGGTGCGAGTCCCTGCGCGCCATCTCTTTGTGCACCGCGTTCATCACCGCGAGTTTGTTGATCGACCATTCGGGTGCGACCGTGAGCCTGCGTGGGCCGTGGGCGTTCAGCCTATGGACGACGATGGCCGGTGAAAGCTCCTCCAGAAAATCGCAGACCCATCCGGCGTAGGTCTCAAGGTCGGGCAGATCGATCTTCCCTTCATTGTATTCCCGCTCCATGCGAGTGTCTTTGAGTATGTGGAGGTTGTGTATCTTCACGCCCCACACTTTCGCCTCGTTCAAAAATTCCGCGGTCTCCATCATCATCTTGTGCGTCTCGCCGGGTAGCCCCAGCATCGCGTGCGCGCATACCGATATCCCCGCGTCGGCAAGGACGCGGCAGGCATTGGCGAACTGCTCCGCAGTATGTCTGCGATCGATCCTCCTCAGCGTCTCGTCGTGGGCCGACTGAAGGCCCAGCTCCACCCACAGCATGGTTTGCCCGCTCAATCGCTCGAGGGCCTCGACGTGCCCTTGCTCCAGGCAGTCCGGTCTCGTGGATACGGCAAGGCCGACGACCGCGGGATGCCGGATCGACTCGTTCAGCATCTTGTCCACCACGGCAGGGGAGGCGTGCGTGTTGGAGCCGTCCTGGAAATAGGAGATCACCTTTGCGGCACCATGCCTCTTTCTTATGTATTCGATCCCCTCTCTCAGCTGTTCGCTGATCTTTTTTAGAGGGCCTTCTCTCTCCAGGGACGTGGTCGGGATGAGTGATTCTTCGCTGCAAAAGGCGCATCCCTTGCGACCTGTTGCCTCATCACGATTGGGGCAGCCAAAGCCGCTCTCCAGGGTCACTTTATAGACCCTCTCCTTGAAACGCTCCCAGAGGAACGCGTTTATTGAATTATATCTAATATTCAAGACGTTATCTCCATGCGCCACATTCCATAATACGATTTGCGCCCTGTGTGAAGGGTTTTGTGTCTGCGCGCACGTCAACGCTTTGACGTCATTTTTACCCTGCCAGCAAAGTGCCGCATAACGTCTTTTGCTGCCATCCTTATCACTATGAGAGGGTGCAAATTGAGAGATGGGGTCAATTTATACCCTTATTCGAATATCACATCAAAACCAATATCAATATTAATTAATAAAATCAAATATTTGTAGAGACGCGTAATTTTGATCGGCTGGCACGTTCCTTGCTCTTTTGAGGTGCGGAGGGTTTGGGAAAGGGGCCAGCTATGAAGCTGAAAAAGGGGATGGGAAGCTGGATAGGGTTCTTGGCTGCATTGACGTTGGTTTTGGCAGGATGCGGCGGGAGCTCTGATGTGAACCTGAATGAGGGTGACGAGGGCGATTACGGCCCCAGCATTCTCGCATCCACCCCGTCGGAACTCGGCGTCGGCGATGCGCTCATAGTCGATTTCTCCTCAAGCCAGGCGAGTCTTGATTTCAGCGGCGTAGAGACCGGAGCGAAGTTCATCCTCGCCGTCGGGTCGAGCAGCGCATTGGGCAACGGGGCCACCATCCAACTATCGCCCGACCTCTCGCTCCCGGATCCGCTCGCAGGCGAAAAGGCGATGGAGGTGGAAGGCGAGATCATGGAAGACGAGGGCTACGGCGCGGACGAGATATTCAGCGCGTGGCTGCGCGCAGCCGAGATGGACCTCGACGTGAACGAGGTGCCTTCCTCAGTGGCATTCTCGGAGTCGAGCATGAAGGGGATGTCGGTGAAGGCCCAGTCGCTCGGCGACAGGGAGGTGTTCAGGGTCCTCTCCAGCCTCTCCTCCCCCAGCTCATACGTCGAGGTCACCGGCGTCGTGAGACACGTCGGCTCCAACGTGCTCTGCTACGTCGACTCCAGGGTCAGCGAAGATATCCTATCCGATGCGGACGTCGATGGGCTCTGCGGCGATTTCGACGGCGAGGTGGGCGAGATGGCGGCCCTGCTCGGCGACTCATCGGACGTGGACGACGACGGCAAGGTCCACGTGCTTATGACCCCGCAG
>JBAZOP010000134.1 GCA_041648665.1 bacterium
CATGGGGGTTGTCGCGACGGCCCTGGTCATTTCTCTCTTTTCCGGCGTGGAGGAGGCGTGGGCTGCCGTGAAACAAGGCTATGCGCTTACCCATCTGTCGGAGTACGTCAGCTGGCTGCTCCCGCCGATCGCGGTGCTTATCGCTATAGCTTTCTATGTAGCGTTTTCCGTCAGCGCCATAGGTTCGATCGGCCTTCGCAAACAACTGAGCCAGAGGATCAAGGCGGAGGAGAAGCTCAAACTTCTCTCCGGTGCGGTCGAGCAGAGCTCGGAGGGCATGGCTGTGAGCGATCTCGACGGCAAACTGGTCTTCGTGAACCGTGCGTTCGCCGCTATGCACGATTACACGCCGGATGAGCTCAGGGGAAAAGAACTGAAGATCCTTCATACGCCGGAGCAGTTTCGCGCTGTTCAGGATGCAAACCGTTTGCTCGTGGAGTGCGGCGTCTACGCCGGGGAGGTCTGGCACTTGAGGCGCAACGGCTCTTCGTTCCCCGCGTTTATGCACAACTCCGTCCTCCGGGCCGACGACGGCAGACCGATGGGCATGATAGCTACGATGCGCGACATCTCGGAGCAGAAGGAGGCCGAAGCCAAGTTGAAAGAATATTCGGAGAAACTTGAGCATATGGTTGAGGAGCGAACGAAGGAGCTGGACAGTGTGCGGGCGGGCCTGTTCGTCTCGGCCAAGCTCGCGGCCATGGGGCGCATGGGCGCAGGCATAGCGCATCAGCTCAACAGCCCGCTCTGCGGCGGCTTGCTCATGGTGGATTCGCTCATGGAGGACGCCGGCGATGATCCTGAGCGTCTAAGAAAGCTTGCCACGCTTCGGAAGTCCATGGAGGGCATGCGGGACGTGATCGAATGCATGCTCTCTCTTGCCATGGTCGGCCGGCTCGGAAAACCCACGGAGGCGGATGCAAACATCAACGACATTCTTCAGAAGATCATCGGTTTTGTCTCGCTGGAGACGCAGCAGCGCAAGATAGAGGTCAAAGCGTCGTACGACAGTTCCATTCCCAAGATAAAAGCGAGGGTGGGCGAGCTTGACCAGGTGTTCCTCAACATCATCAACAATGCCATCGATGCGATGGCGGATGGCGGCAGGCTCGGCGTGAAGACCATATATAATGAAGGGACGATATTCATAGATATCTCTGATACCGGCAAGGGCATAGCCCCTGAATATTTTAGCAGGCTCTTCGAGCCTTTCTTCACCACCAGCCAGGGAAAGAAGGGGCTTGGTCTGGGGCTCTCAATAGCCAGGGAGATAATCGAACGTTATGGTGGGGGTATCGCTGTGGAAAGCGAGCTGAGAAAGGGTAGTAAGTTTTCAATAACCCTGCCAGATACAAATCAATAATCTTATTGTAATACGCATTGTTAGGCGTATAAATATAATCCATTGCTTAATGGAGGATTCGTGAGTCTACAGCAGAGGATATTGGTGGTCGATGACGAACCCAGCATATGTGAGGGCGTGGCGAATATACTGTCCAACGCCGGGTTCGTCGTAAAGCAGGCTAGCTCCGGCGAAGAGGCGGTGCGGATGGCCGTCGGAGAGGAGTTCGATGTGGTCATCATGGACCTCATCATGCCCGGGATGGACGGGGCTGATGCGTGCGCTGAAATAATAAGGCTTAGGCCTGACATCAAGGTCATCGCCATATCCGGATCTCCCGTCGGCCAAGGCATGGACAAGTTCGTGCGCTCCGGGGGCGTAGAGCTCTTCCTGTATAAGCCGTTCGGCAAGAAGGAGTTGCTGGCAGGGGTGAACGACGCCATCCAATCCGCCAAATTTCATCGTTGATTTCATCGCAATATGTGCGTTAGACAAACACCTCGCTCCTGCGGCTGCACGCCGATGCAGGGCAGATTACTCATATCCGACAAAGGGTTAAGGAGGATTCTGTGAACAAATTCGAGACCAGGAACATCCGGAACCTTGCGCTGATCGGCGCCAAGGGAGTGGGCAAGACCACCTTTGTGGAGGGTGTGCTCTTCACGGTCAAAGCGACTACCCGAATGGGCCGCGTGAGCGAGGGTAACTCCATAATCGATTACGATCCGCTGGAGGTCGAGCGCCAGCAGACGATAAACTCAAAAATAGTGCCGTTCGAGTGGAAGAACGTAAAGATCAATCTCATGGACACCCCCGGCTATGCCGACTTCATCGGCGATGCGGTCGGTGCGATCAACGTGGCCGACATCGCGCTTTTCCTCGTCGATTCGGTCAACGGCGTCGAGATCCAGACGCAGCTCTTGAACGAATATGTGAAGAAGGCGGGGACGGCGACCGCTTTTTTCATCAACAAGGCTGACGCGGAGAGGGCGGACGTAGAGGCCGCGTTTGCGTCGATAAAGGAGAGGATCTCTTCGTCGGCGGTGTTGATGGAGTTGCCGATAGGCTCGGGCACCGGTTTCAAGGGGGTGGTCGACATACTCAAGATGAAGGCCTACGAGGGCGGGAAGGTCTCCGACGTTCCGGCGGATCTGGCGGCGAAGGCCAAGGAGAAACGAACCGCTCTCATCGAGGCGGTCGCCGAGACCAGCGAGGTCCTCCTCAACAAATACCTGGAATCAGGCGAGTTGTCGGAGGAAGAGATTAAGTCCGGCATCGTAAAGGGCATCGCCTCGGGTGCTCTCTCGCCCGTATTCATGGGCAGCGCCCACAGCGGCGCCGCGCTCGACGCCTTTCTCGACATGATTGCGGAAAACTTCCCCTCGCCTGCGGATATGCCGCCGGCGAAGGCAAAAAGGAAAGACGGTTCCGTCGTGGAGCTCAAGGCGGATGCGCGCGGTCCTCTGCTCGCCCGCGTCTTCAAGACCACGTCGGATCCCGGCATCGGTGACGTGTTCTACTTCCGCGTTTATTCAGGGACGGTGAAATCAGGCGATGACGTCTACAACGGAACGCAGAGCACTTCCGAGAGAATGGGCCATCTTTTCCAGATGCGCGGCAAGGAGCGGACGGAGACGGAGGAGGCGCCCGCGGGCGACATCGCGGCGATCGCGAAACTCAAGAGCACCAGGATCAACGACATATTCACGGTCAAGAACGATGCGCTGACGCTCGACCCGATCGCCTTCCCCATGCCGGTCGTGCCGATGGCGGTGATGCCGAAATCCAAGAAGGATCAGGACAAGCTGGGGATCGGGCTTTCGAAACTCACCGAGATCGATCCGACCTTCACCTATCATATCGACAAAGAGTTCTCTGAGACGATCGTCACGGCGATGGGGGAGGTCCAGATCGACGTGATGGTCAAGAGGCTCCATGATCGCTTCGGCGTCGAGGTCGATCTAGGCAAACCGCACATACCGTACAGGGAGCACATCACCAAGAAGTCCGAGAAGCAGGGCAAGCACAAGAAACAGTCGGGCGGCCACGGACAATACGGCGATTGCTGGCTTAGACTCGAGCCGTTGCCGTCTGGCGGAGGCTTTGAGTTCGTCGATGAGATCGTCGGCGGCGCGATTCCTGCAAAGTACGTCCTCGCCGTGGAGAAGGGCGTGCGTGAGTCCATGCAGAAGGGGACGCTCGCGGGTTATCCGGTAGTCGACATGCGCGTCACCGTCTACGACGGCTCCTATCACGACGTTGATTCCAGCGACATGTCGTTCCAGATAGCGGGTTCGCTTGCCTTCAAGAACGCGATGGCGGAGGCCGCGCCGCAGCTCCTTGAGCCGTATGTCGATCTCGAGGTCTACGCTCCCCAGGAGTATATGGGCGATCTCTCCAGCGACATCAGCCAGCGCCGCGGTCGCGTCAGCGGCATGGACTCTGGAATGATCAAAGCGAAGATCCCGCTCGCGGAACTTTATCAGTATTCCGCCGCGCTGAAGTCCATCACCAGCGGGGCAGGAAGCTACTCCATGAAGTTCAGTCACTATGAGCCGATACCCGCGCACATCTCACAGAAGGTGATCGACGAGACGAAGAAGGAGCGCGAGCTGAGGGAGAAGAAGTGACGCGCGCTGCGCGCATGGAACGCACCGAGATCATCTACGGCGTGAACCCGGTCATCGAGGCCCTGAGGGCGGGGCGCAGGAATTGCCATGAGGTGATGATATCACTCGGTCGCCGGGAATTGACGGTCGCGAAGATCTGCGAAGAGGCTGCTCGCCGCAAGGCGAAGGTGGGCTTCGTATCAAAACAGGAAATTGCGGCGCTCTCCCGCACCGACAAGCATCAGGGCGTTGCCGCTCGAGTCGATTCTTACCCTTATGCCGAGTTCGAACATGTGCTGAAGAGCTCTGTCGAGGATGTGAAGAAGGCCTTCATCCTCGTCCTCGATAACGTCTCCGATCCGCACAACTTGGGTTCGCTTATAAGGACTGCCCATCTTATGGGCGTCCATGGGGTGATCATGCCCCGCGACAAATCGGTCGGCGTAACCCCGGCCGTGGTGAAATCATCAGCAGGCGCCACCGAATACCTTCCTATAGTTCAGGTCACAAATCTGGCCAGGACGCTCGAATATCTCAAGGAGTCGGGGGTCTGGGTCACGGGGGTAGAGGGTAGTGGTGAACAATCGATTTATGATAGTAATTTCAAAGGATTAAATTGCGCCTTGGTCCTGGGTTCCGAGGGTGCTGGGCTGAGGCGACTTGTAAGGCAATTATGTGATTTTATTGCATTTATTCCAATGGAGGGGCTGATATCTTCCTATAATGTATCTGTGGCAGGTGCTCTTGCCATGGGAGAGGTTGCAAGGCAAAGGCGTTGAAACGCTTTGCAAAAATCATACCGAAAGTCCTCATAATACCTTGACAAGGGTGGCATACTCTCTATAGAAATCCCAATCTTTTGGGGATTGTGCCTGTTTGCGGATAGGGTATGCCGGACCGCAGTTAAGACGGGGTCGAAAAACTGTCTCCGAAGATAAATTAATTGGCGCTCGGGCCGCTTGTGCGGCGCTGTGTGCTCTTGTTCATTGAAATTGAACCAAACAGGCGCTCGATTTTTTATTTGCGCAATATCATCGGTCGGCACTCGGCGGAGACAATATTGATTCCTTGCCGACGTAGCTCAGTAGGTAGAGCTGCTGATTTGTAATCAGCAGGTCGCCGGTTCGAGTCCGGCCGTCGGCTCATTTGCTTCAGGCCGCGAGAAAATGAATGGCCATGAGATTGGGGGAGAGGTTCCCGAGCGGTCAAAGGGAGCAGACTGTAAATCTGCCGGCATTAGCCTTCGGAGGTTCGAATCCTCCCCTCTCCACAGGCGTGAAGTCTGCGGGAGTAGCTCAGTGGTAGAGCATCAGCCTTCCAAGCTGAGGGTCGCGGGTTCGAAACCCGTCTCCCGCTCAGTTGAAGATGGTGAAAAGTCAGGCCGAGATAGCTCAGTCGGTAGAGCACATGCATGGTAAGCATGAGGTCACGGGTTCGATTCCCGTTCTCGGCTCAGAAGCTGGCGGAGCGGTGGCAATATAAAATGGAGGTTTAAGAAATAATCAACAGGGGGATAACCGGAAAGAAAACGAACGGAAGTTCGGGGAGGACACAATGGCGAAGGAGAAATTTGAACGGACGAAGCCGCACGTGAACGTGGGTACGATAGGGCACGTGGATCACGGCAAGACGACTTTGACGAGCGCGATCACGAAGTATCTTTCGACGAAGGGTCTGGCGGCGGTGATGGAGTTTGACCAGATCGACAAGGCTCCTGAGGAGAAGG
>JBAZOP010000135.1 GCA_041648665.1 bacterium
AAAGGTGACGCAGTCCGGCACGACCGGATTCCAGGCCGTCGAGCCGTATCCGTTGGAGGCGGGACTCACGCTCGAGATCACTCCTCAGATCAGCGAGGGCGACGCCGTTCGTCTGGAGATCCATCATAAGCTCTCGAACTTCACTGGAGATCCGGGTCCCACCGGCGCCGCGCCTGAGACCAAACGCGAGGTCACGACAACGGTCGTGGCCATGGACGGGCAGACCGTGGTCCTGGGCGGTCTGATGGAGGACCAGACCACGCATAACAAGAGCAAGGTCCCAATTCTCGGCGACATACCGCTGCTCGGCTGGCTCTTCCGCAGCCAGACCACGCGCTCGCTGAAGAACAACTTGCTACTCTTTATCACCCCTTATGTCCTGAGGGATCCCACCGATTTCGGCGAGATCAGCAGTTACAAGATCGGTCAGCGCAACCGCTTCATAGAGCAGAACTACGGCAAGAAACAGCAAAGGGCCATCTTCGATACGATATCACAGCATCGCGCGGATCTTCTGTCGGCCACGCCTTCCTATCAGCCGAGCCCAGGCGTGGGCGAGAAGACCGAGTCGTCTTCGGCGGTCCCGCCTGTTTCGTCGGCGAGCCAGCCGATCATGCCCCCCAGCAGGCCGGCCTACAGTTCAACCCAAACGGCGTCTTCTGCAAGCCGGCCTGCTTCATCCGCGAGCGCCGGCCCGGTGATCACCGTGCCGTCGGTCGATTCGTCGGGGAACTCCGCGGGCGGCTCCAAGGGGTCGGGATCGAAGGGCGCCGTGGACGTGGATCTCGCATACTGAATCTGATCTCATGGCAGGAGCCCGATGGAAGAGCGAAGCCTAGGTTCGATACTCCTTGAAACCACAGCCCTCACCGAGGAGCAGCTGGAACAGGCCCTTGCCGTGCAGAGGGAGAGGGGCATCAAGCTCGGCGAGGCGCTGGTCCAACTCAAGTTCCTGCGCACAGAGGACGTGCTCAAGGCCCTTTCGATTCAGTTGGGGTTCCCTTACGAGAACAAGATAGAAGTGGATGCCATACCGCAGGACCTCATCGCCAACCTCCCCATCAACTACGCGAAGCAGAACGAGGTGCTGCCGCTGAGAAAGGAGCAGGGCGCGCTCGTGGTGGCGATCGCCGATCCGACCAACTTCTACGCGCTAGACGATCTGCGGATGCTCTTCGGGCTTGAGATAAAGCCGGTGATCGCCTCGTCGTACGAGATAGTGAACGCGATCAACGCCGTCTTCAACCGGGCGACCGGCGGCGGCGAGGAGGCGATGGGCGAGCTGGAGGAGGGCGGGGAGATCGCGGACGAGTTCAATGAGCCGGTCGATCTCCTGGACGCGGATGACGAGGCCCCCATCATCAGGCTCGTCAACACGCTTCTCTTCAGGGCCGTGAAGCAGAAGGCGAGCGATATCCACGTGGAGCCGTTCGAACGCGAACTGAAGATACGCTTCCGGATCAACGGAATACTCTACGACGTGATGACGCCCCCCAAGCGCGCGCAGAACGCCATAATATCCCGCGTGAAGGTCATGAGCCAACTCAACATCGCGGAGAAGCGCGTGCCTCAGGACGGCAGGATCAGGATCAAGATCGCCGGCAAGGACATCGACATCCGCGTCTCCACGATACCGACTGCGCACGGCGAGAGCGTGGTGATGAGGCTTCTGGACGCCTCCTCGGTTCTTCTGGACCTTGAGTCGCTGGGTTTTTCCAGGGGCAACCTGGAGATCTTCAAGGGGCTGCTGACCCACCATAACGGCATCGTCCTCGTCACCGGCCCCACCGGGTCGGGCAAGACCACTACGCTCTATTCGGCGCTGTCGAAGCTCAACACGAACGAGGTCAAGATCATCACCGTCGAGGACCCGGTCGAATATCAGCTCCACGGCGTGAACCAGATGCAGGTGAACCCCAAGATCGATCTCACGTTCGCCTCGGGCCTCCGCGCGTTTCTCAGGCAGGACCCGGACATAATCCTGGTGGGAGAGGTGCGCGACAAGGAGACGGCTGAGGTGGCGATACAAGCCTCTCTCACGGGCCATCTCGTGCTCTCCACGCTGCACACCAACGACGCCCCCAGTTCCATCACGAGGCTCGTGGACATGGGCGTGGAACCGTTCCTCGTGGCGTCGTCGGTGCTCGGCATCGTAGCGCAGCGCCTCCTCCGGACCGTCTGCCGCGACTGCGCCCGCAAGTACACGCCGGAAGAGGCGGAGCTGGCGCAGATAGGGCTTGCGCCCGCCGACCTCAAGGGGAGGCAGATATACAGGCCGGTCGGGTGCCCCATATGCCTCGAGACGGGCTATGCGGGGCGCGCGGGCATTCACGAGATACTTATGATCACCGATGCGATCAGGGCTGAGCTCATGAAGGGCTCGGACGCCGCGACCATAAAGAAGGTGGCGTTCGCACAGGGCATGATCACGCTGCGCCAGGACGCAGCCCAGAAAGTCATGCAGGGGATGACGACGATCGAAGAGGTTTTGCGAGTCACGCAGGAAGACAGCGGATAGGACGCGATGCCGGTATTCGAATACATAGGCATAGATGCCAAGGGGAAACGCGTCTCCGGCACGGTCGACGGCGAGCACGAGCGCGCCGCGCGGCAGAAGCTCAGGCGCATGGGCGTATTTCCCACCACGCTCGACGTCGAGGGCGAGTCCAAGCAGGGGGTCGGCCTCGGCATGCAGGTGAACGTGGGCAAGTACCTGCAGAGGGTCAAGCTCGCGGAAGTCGCGCTGATGACCCGCCAGCTCTCCACGCTGCTCGCCTCGAACATACAGCTGGTCGAGGCGCTCAACGCCCTCCTGGACCAGATAGAGAATCCGAAGCTGAAGAACATCCTCACCAAGGTCCGCGACCGCGTCACGGAGGGCAGCAAGCTCTCCGACGCGATGAAGGCGCACCCCAAGGTCTTCGGCGACATGTACACCAACATGATAAACGCGGGCGAGAGCAGCGGCGCGTTGGACATCGTCTGCGTGAGACTCGCGGACTTCATGGAGGGGCAGAGCAAGCTGCGCGGCAAGGTGGTCGGCGCGATGATCTATCCCGCGATAATGTCGGTCGTCGGCCTCGGACTCATGACGATGTTGCTCACCTTCGTGGTCCCCAAGGTCACCAAGATATTCGATGACGTGGGCGCTACGCTGCCGCTCCCCACGAAGATCCTCATGGGCGTGAGCAACGGGCTCACGAATTACTGGTACGTCTTCGTCATAGCGATCCCGGTCCTGATATACCTGGCCATGCGCTACGTGAAGACGCCGAAGGGAAAGGAATGGTGGGATCGCAAGATGCTCACGCTCCCGCTCTTCGGCCGGATAAACAGGCTCGTGATCGTGGCGCGTTTTTCGAGGACCCTCGCGACGCTGCTGGCCAGCGGCGTGCCGCTCCTGAACGCGCTGGATATCGTGAAAAATATCATCACGAACACGAAGCTTCGCGCGGTCATCGAGCAGACCCGCGACAACGTGCGCGAGGGCGCGTCCATAGCCGATCCGCTGAGGAAGAGCGGGGAGTTTCCGCCGCTGGTGACCCACATGATAGCGATCGGCGAGAAGACCGGCGATCTCGAGCGCATGCTGGAGAGGGTCGCGGACGCCTACGACGCGGACGTGGACACGACTCTCTCGACGCTCACCACGCTGCTCGAGCCGATCATGATACTCGTCATGGCGGGCGTGGTTTCTTTTATCGTGCTGTCGATATTGTTGCCGATCATGCAGCTCAACCAGCTCGGTTAAGTTTTTTCGCGGTTTGCGCCGGACGAATTTGCAGTTTACATATTGAGCGAAGATCGGCATTATACTTAGTCAATTCCTGAAAGCGATTTTCGACATGGATCTTGGGTTTTGAAAGGAGGGGGATGATGAAGAGGTTTTTGTCCGGCACGAGAGGTATGACCCTTATCGAGATCATGGTCGTGATCACGATCCTCGGGCTGATAGCGACGGTCGTCACGGTGAACGTCCTCGACAGGCTCGATGAGGCCAAGGTCGAGACCTCGAAGACGCAGATGAAGGGATTCGAGGAGGCTCTCGATCAGTTCCGCCGCGACAGCGGATTCTATCCTTCCACTGAACAGGGGCTCCAGGCGTTGATCGAGAAGCCGAGCATAGGCCGTATCCCCAAACGCTATCCGCCGAAGGGATATCTGAAGGGCGACAAGATTCCGCAGGACCCGTTCGGCTGCGATTATTCGTATTACAGCCCGGGACTCCAGGGCCACGACTATGAGATCTACTCCCTCGGCCGCGATTGCCAGGAAGGCGGAGAGGGCGTGGATGCGGACATAAGCTCTTTCGAAACGGCGGAGTGAGTCCGCAGGGCCCGGCTGCATGACGGCGCCTGTGTATGGCGCGATGCGGCCCTTATGAGGCGAAGCCGATCGGCCGCCCCGGTCTGAGTAATAGGCCAGGGCGGCCGTTTTGATTTGGGGGGAGCGAGTGAGGATGCCGTGCGTGCACAGGCGTCATGCGGGTTCGGCCTGCAGGTTGAAGCGGAGCCTCGGCTTTACTCTGCTGGAGATCGTGGTCTCGATGGCGGTCATAGGTCTCGTGCTGGGCGTGGTGATCAGCCGCATGGACACGATGCTGGACCTGGAGATGAAATCATCCTCCAAGAAACTCGCTACTGCTATCAGGTACCTCTATAACAAGGCCGCCACCGAAGGTCTCTACATAAAACTGGTGCTGGACATCGAGGAAAACTCCTACTGGGTCGAGGCGACATACGATCCCTTCGTGATTTCGATGGGCGAGGGCTCTTCGGTCGCGCCGAAGAAGGATGGATCGAAGAAATCCGAAGGTGAGGACGCTGCGGAAGGGGATGAGACGGAAGAGGATGAAGAGGGGGAAACTCGCATCAAACCGCGAGAGCCGGTCTTCACCCAGATGGAGACATTCCTGCTAAAGGCGACCAAGCTTCCCAATTCGGTCTTCTTCAAGGACGTCTACGTGGAGCACAAACCCGCCGGGACATCCGCCGGAGAGGAGGCGATCTATTTCTTCCCCAACGGCTACGTCGAGCATGCGATCATAAATTTGAGGGATGAGGACGACGAGACGAACTACTCGCTGGAGACAAACCCGATCAACGGTAGGGTCAGCATAGAACCCGAGTATCGCAGGATGGAGACAAAGTGATCGGACGGGGAAAAACCGGGTTGCTCCGCAGCGGCTTCAGCCTCATCGAGGTGATGGTCGCGGTGGCCATTCTCGCCATAGCGCTCACCACCCTGCTCACGTTCGTCGGCAACACGATGATCAAGAGCGGCAGGGCCGAGAGCCTTATCGTGGCCACCATGCTGGCCAGGCAGAGGATGGCCGAGATCGAGATAGACCTCATGGAGGCCGCGAAGAAGAAGGAGGTCCCGGACGAGAGGGCAGAGAGCGGCACGTTCGAGGAACCTTTCAACGATTACAGCTGGACCATGGAGATAAGAAAGGTTGAGCTCCCGGCGCCGGTCATGGGCGAGGAGGGGAGCATCCAGGCCATGGTCGCGGGCCAGCTCACCAAGGAGATCGCGAAAACGGTGAGGGAGCTCAAAC
>JBAZOP010000136.1 GCA_041648665.1 bacterium
CGCTGGACCAGCTCCTGCACCGCCACGCCGTTAGGCTGCACCTGCCAGCCCACGTAATTCGTCCCGTCATAGGCGATCGTGAGTTTTATGGTTCGCATACTCATCAGAAATAACAAAGGAGGCCCACTGAGAAGACGGGGCCCGACAGATCGAGCTGTCCGGAACCGAAGCTGTTTATGTACTGGTACTGGGTCTCAAAGGTCATGAAGAGCTCGTTGACCCAGCTGTCCGAATCGCCCCAGCGCTTCGTCATCGCGCTGATATTCATCATGGCCCCGCCCGCGGCGTGCATGCCCCATTTCATGCCCTTCACCGAGTCCCCTGCGACCGTCTCGTAGTAGACCACTCCGTCGAACCCGGCCTTCATGTACGGGATGAGGTAGCGCCAGCTGAAATAATCCGCCCTCCAGACGAACGAGAGCTCGATCGGAAACATGAGATAGGTGAATTTGTCCTGCGATATCTCGCCGGATTCCTCTCCCCTTGCGTTGCCGGACTTGTACAAAAAGCCCGCGCCCATCTCCACCCCGTAGCGTTCCTGAAACATGTACCCGCCCTGTATGCGCGTGATCATGTTGCAACATGGCGAGAAGTAGCTCTTCAGCGCGGAGCTCTGAGGCATCCAGAACCCAGTCTTGAGCTCGAACGACCAATGGGCCGGCTTGTCCTCGAGCGCGCTGAAACCTGGGGGAGCCTCTCCCTCCTCTATTATTTTCTGCGCCTGCGCGCCGGCCTCAGCAGATGAAAAAAGGATCAGCCCCATCGCAGCCAGGAGGAGTATCCCCCTCGCGCGTCGCGCGCGCGTCGCGATGAAGAGCGCGACGGCAAAAAACAGCAAGAGGATGCCGGACGCGGAACCCGACTTGCCGCCCCCCAGCGAACAGCCCTCTCCGAAGCCGACAGGCCCCACGGTCCTCTCCGACCTCGCGGATATGCGCGAGCCGTCGGGCAACGTTGCGGTTCGGTTGTCGCTCTTGTTGCCGCCCTGGTCCACCGCCTCAACCGCAATGTAATAGAGGGTGCCGTTGGTGAGTCCGGTCGTCTCGGCCGTGACCGAGCTGCCGCTCGAGGGCTGCGCGACCGAGGCCTGCGCATCCGCCTTGGTCAGCACCGCATCCGGATCCGGGTCCACGTACATGTTGTAGCTCGCCATGTCCGCGACGGTCAGGCGGTCGAAATTCACATAGACGCTGCCGTTCCCGAAACCAGCCGATCGTGCGACCACGTCCGGCGGCGGAGTATCCACCGAGAGAGAGGTGAGCCTGCGGCCCATGAGGCCTGCCGAGGTAACGAAGAGCCACACATCGTTTTCTCCCTCCTCGAGATAATTTTTATTGGAATCGTACGGGATGGAGATAGTCGTCTCCGTATCAGCGGTCACACTCCCTGATGTTGCGCCGGAGATATCGAAGAGCAAGGTCCCGGAGCCGTAGATGTCGCCGCCTGCCTTGAACTCATAAGTGGAGTCCGCGTCCGCAAGAAAGGTGACGGCCGCGCTCTCCCCCCTGCCCATGCTGGAGCCGCCGCCGGAATACGCGATCCCGCTCACCGCCGCCAGGGGACGTTCGGTGATCAGCCCCACATCCCCGGTGATGAAATTCACATAAACGTTCCCATCCTCCAGGCTCGAGACCGCGATCTCGTAAGGCTCGGCGGATGTGGGTATTGGCTCGTGGTCCGTCCCGAGGTCGCTGCCCAGATCCAGGACCTCGTGCGTGGCGGTGTTTATCACCGACACCCCTAGCGCGCCCGCGACGTACGCATAGGTCGCATTCGGGTTCTCGACCTCCGTTATCTCTATGTCGGTCGGGGATGAGTTGGGCGTGAGATCGATCGCTGTCCCCACCACCGAGTAGCTGGAGGTGCTTATCCGCGTCACGGAGTTGCTGTCGTAGTTGGCGACGTAGATCTCCGATGCGTCCGGCAGTTTGGCCAGCGCGGAGAGCTCGTCGCCGGCGGCGATCGCGACATTGATGGAGGTCGCGATGGTGTCGCCCGAGAAGATGTAGAAGACCGCGCCAACGTCGGTGCTGAAATACATCTCCTGAGTCTCGTCCACATAGAGCGCGTCGGTGATCCGAAACGAGGAATGGCCCGGGACAGTGAGCGTTATCAACGCGATCACCTCGCCCGTTATCGTGTCGTAGGCGATTATCTGCGGAGTGGTGTTGTCCCCGACGTAAGAATAGCCGGAGTTGAGATCATAAACCACGGGTCCGAGCTTGTCGCCATCTGCGAGGAGATAGCTGATCGGATTTTCGGTTATTCTGGAGAGCGTGAACTCCAGCAGGTCGCCGTCCTCCTGCGAAGCCACGATCTTGCCGCTCCCCCCCGTGTAGTCGATGCCCCCTATCACGCCGTCGGTCTCTTCGTCGACAGACAGCGGCGGGGGTTGATCCGGTTCTAGCGCGAACGAGCCCATGTTCACCAGCGAGAGCACCTCGCCGTATGAGGCGGCGAGCTCCAGGTCAGAAAAGAGGAGAAAACCGCTGCTCGATGAGGTGATGCCGAAGTCAAAAGGCGGACCTCCGCCTGCACTCCAGACCTTCTCCGCGCTCGGGAACGCATACGCGACGCCCGGCCCCATGGCGAAAAGCGCCAGGGCCGCCAGGGCGACCGCCCCCCTGACCAGCGCGCGTCCCATGGACATCAGATGTACTCCCTTATCATCGCCTCAGCGATCTGCACCGCGTTGAGCGCAGCCCCCTTGCGGAGGTTGTCGGCCACGATCCACATCGCGAGCCCGTTCTCCACGCTCGGATCGCGGCGTATGCGCCCCACGTACACCGGGTCCTTGCCCGTGGCGTCGATCGCGAGCGGATATCTGCAGAGCGCGGGATCGTCCACCACCTCCACGCCGGGGGAACACGAGAGTATCTCGCGGGCCCTCTCCGGTGTGATCGGGTCGGCGAACTCCAGGTTCACGCACTCGGAATGCCCGCAGAAGACGGGGACACGAACGGTCGTGGCCGCGACCCTGATGTCGGCATCGCCCATGATCTTGGCCGTCTCGTCGATCATCTTCCGCTCCTCCTCTGTGGAGCCGTCCTCCAGGAACTTGCCTATGTGGGGTATGCAGTTGAACGCTATGCGATGAGGGAAGATCTCTGTCCTGATCTCTCCGCTGGAGAAGATCGCCACCGTCTGCTTCGAGAGCTCCTCCATCGCCTCGATGCCTGCGCCCGAGACCGACTGATACGTGGAGACCACGATGCGACGAAGAGAGGCCTCCCTGTGCAACGGAGCCGCCGCGACCAGCATCTGGATGGTGGAGCAATTGGGATTGGCTATGATGCGCCGCGCCTCCCACTGCGCGAGATCTCCGGGGTTCACCTCCGGGATGACCAGCGGGCACTCCGGGTCCATCCTGAAGGCGGAGGTGTTGTCCACGACCACGGCGCCCGCGGCGGCCGCCACAGGTGCGAACTCCCTGCTCACCTCGCCGCCCGCCGAAAAGAGGGCGATATCGGCCCCCTCGAAGGAATCGTTTTTCAAGATGTCGACCGGACAATCCTTGCCCAGATACTCGACCGACCTGCCGATCGACCTCTCCGAGGCCAGAGGGATCAACCTGGCCACCGGAAATTCCCTCTGTTCCAGGACCTTCACCATCTCCGCGCCGACCGCGCCGGTGGCCCCCACCACGGCGACGTTGTACTTTGCCTTCTTCATATCCCGTCTTCTCCCGTCATCTCTTGAACAGCGTGTCCAGTTTTTTCTTCGCCTCTTCCGCCTTCGCCTTCTCGGCGTCGGCGTCCCTTCCGAATTCGAAGAACTCGCAGAAGTTCGAACGCTCCTTGTCGCTCACGATCGACGCCTGGTTCTCCCGGCACTGGTTGTGAAAACTGCGATCGTAGAATCTGCACTGCAGGCAGGCATGAAGATCCCTTCCGCAATGAGGGCAATCGTCCCTGCGGCCCACCTTTCTGTAGACGAGCTCCACTTCCTTGCCGCAGAAACAGCACTTGGGCATCCGCTAACCTCCCTGGCCGTGCGCCCTCTCGTCGCACTCCAAGTCCTTGCCTCCGACGACTTCGAGGCGACGGTCCCCATCGGCGTCGGTCCCGCTCCTCAACCTCTCCAGCAGCCGCTTGCTCTGGCGCAGCGTAACAGCCTCTTCGAGCAGACCCGACGCGAGGTACGCCGTGGTCAGGGCGAACATCATCACCTCCGGTTTGATGGCGACTATGAATATCCCTATCACCACAAGAACCAGGACGAAAAACGGGTTGCGGCTCTTTATGTCCACCACCTTCATGCTCCGATAGCGGATCGTGGAGACCATCAGCAAGGCCAGCGCCACGGTCATGCCGGCGAGGGCGAGGCTGTTCTGCGGCGGGAAGACGAAGTAGAAGTGGTGGAAGACGACGTAAGTCGCGATGACGTACGCGGCGACCGGGATCGGCAACCCCTGGAAGTACTCCTGTTCCACGTCGTCGTGCTGCACGTTGTAGCGCGCCAGCCTCAGGGCGCCGCAGGCGAAGAAGAGGAACGCGGCCAGCCACCCCAGTTTGCCCAGCGAGTGAAGCGTCCAGGTGTAGATCAGGATTCCCGGCGCCAGCCCGAACGAGGAGAGGTCGACGAGCGAATCGTACTCTATGCCGAACTGGCTCTCGGCCCTGGCGAGCCTAGCGATCCTGCCGTCGAGCAGATCGAAGATGCCCGCGAACAGGATCGCCCACGCGGCAGCTATGTAATCGCCGTTCAGCGACTTGATCACGGAATAGAACCCGCAGAAGAGGCTCGCCGACGTGAGAAGGTTGGGCAGGATGTAGACGCCCCTCTTCATGCCGTCCCGTTTGCGCCTGCCCTTGATCCTCATTCGAACCTCCCAAGCACGGTCTCTCCGGCGCGAGTCTTTTTCCCCGGGCCCACCTCTATCCTGGCATCAGGCGGCAGATAGATATCCAGCCGCGAGCCGAATCGAATCAGCCCGAAGCGTTCGCCCGTCGAAAAACAGTCGCCCTCTCTCGCATAGCAGACTATGCGCCTGGCGATAATCCCCGCTATCTGCACCATGACCAGCTCCCTGCCTGCCGCATCCTCCAGTATCAGGGCGTTCTGCTCATTGTGCTCCGACGCTTTATCCAGGCTGGCCACGAAGAATTTTCCCGCGCGGTATATCGCGCGCCTCACCGTGGCCGTGGTCGGAAAGCGATTAACATGGACGTTGAACACCGACATGAAGATGCTGACCTTTGTGCAGGGCGCCCCGGTGTGCGGCGCCGGCACTCCCTTCTCGACCTTGATGACCCTGCCGTCCGCAGGGGCGACGACGACGCCCTCTGCCTCCGGAACGTTCCTCTTTGGATTACGGAAGAAAAAAGCGATGAACGCGGCAAGGCCCGCCATCGCGGCGGCAATCGAAGGGAGGCTCATCGTCCACGCGGCAATCGAGGCCAAAAGGACCGCGACGATGAAGGGGAAGCCCTCCACCGCTATGGGGAGCTGCCTGGGCATCCGCCTGTATGCATCATTTATGCACTCTGCGGGCATCCGTTACCTCGAAGGGCTGGTTTGCGGTCAGGATAGTATTTCCGTCTTCCGA
>JBAZOP010000137.1 GCA_041648665.1 bacterium
TATCGATTTTTTAAAAATTCAGATTATTTCCAGTTATTTCAATATGTTAGATAGAAGCAGGATGTCTTCTGAAAGACATGGTCATGATGGCCGCGAGTATTGCGGAACTCGCCAGCCCGAGTTTCCAATGCCCGACCCGGAAGGTCATGAAGATGCTGAAGAGGGCGATGCCTGAGTAGAAGGCGGGGTAAAAGAAAATCGTTCGCCGGCTCGGCAGTTCGTTGGTTCGCCCCAAGAAAACGGGGAAGGCGCGCCATGCGAGCAGGTTGAAGCCCACGATCGCGAATGCCGTCAGGAACCAGCCGCCGAAGTTCGTCATCGGCACGCCGAAGTAGAGGCCGGGGAACGCGTAGTAGTGGATCTTTCCAAGGAACCAGAGGTCGCCCATGGTAGCGATGGGGTCCACGATCACGTCGAGCAGCATTGTGAGCAGCGCGCCCAGGAGTGCGGCGCGGAGGTAGGACGCGCGGCCGCGGTCCAGCATGAGGGTTGCCGTCGAGTATCCCGCGAATGTGAGGAAGGAATATGAGAGGGAATCGAAGAAGGGCACGCCCGCGATCAGGAGCTCGCCGCGCAGGTTTTCATATATGTAATGATACTCCCCGTAGGGGAACCCGTTGTGGATCGACGAATATTCGGAGGCCCAGGCGATGAGGTATCCCGAGACCAGCCAGAGCGTCGTGCGGCGCCAGCCGAAAAAACGCCAGGCCAGGAAGAGATACGCCGCGAGAAATGCGAAGACGTAGGGCCGGTGCAGGAATGTCGTGAGCAAGGAGTCCACGGATCAAGTAGCCTTCTGTTTCACCACTTCGAGCAGGATGCGCACGCAGGAGGGGTCCCACTGGCCGCTTCCGATCTCGTTCTCGAATATGGCGCACGCCTCCTGCACGGTCATGCCCTTTCGATAGGGCCGGTCGGTGGTCATCGCGTCGAACGCATCCGCCACCGACGCGATGCGCGCGGCGAGCGGGATCTCGTCGTTTTTGAGGCCGTCCGGATAGCCGCCGCCATCCATCCTCTCATGGTGCGAGCGGATGATGGCAAGGCACGGTTCGAGGCTCTTCAGCGGCTCGCATATCTCGTACCCGCGCGAGGCGTGCGTGCGGATGTGCGCCATCTCCTCGTCCGTGAGCCTGCCCGGCTTGAGCAGTATCGATTCCTTCACGCCTATCTTGCCTATGTCGTGGATGAGCGCGCCCTTCCTCAGGTTCTCGATCTCGAAGTCCGGCATGCCGATCTTGCGCGCGATCTTCACCGCAAGCTCCGCCACGCGCTCCGAGTGGCCGCTGGTGTAGAAATCCTTCGCTTCGAGCGCCTGCGCGAGCGAGAAGAGTATGGATTCGCTCGTGTCCAGGTCGTCGTGCATGAGCTTCATGCGCAGGAGCGACTTGATGCGCGTCATCAGCTCCAGCTTGTTGATCGGCTTCACCAGGAAGTCGTCCGCGCCCAGCTCGATCGCGCGGAGTTTGTCCTGCTGCTCCGAGAGCGCGGTGATGACGATGATCGGGATGAAGCGGGTTTCCTTGTCGTTGCGGATTCGCTTTATGATCTCGAAGCCCGACACCCTGGGCATCATGAGATCCAGCAGGATCAGATCCGGCGGTTCCTTCTGGATCTTGTGGAGCGCCTCCTCGCCGTCGACTGCGCTGTCGATTATGTACGGGTACGGTTTGAGCTGGGACTGCAAGAGCTCGATCACCGAGGGGTTGTCGTCGACTATGAGTATGGATGTCTTCCTGACCACGCACCTCCTATATCAGAGATCGCCCCCAGTGTCTATCGCAGGTCTTTTTACGGCCGCCAAAAGGCAGTTGACACTGTTGTCGACCCTCCATTATGGTGCACGAAACTTAAAGGGGGGCGGCTATGTGGGGCATCATCAAGTGGCTCTTTATCCTTTCGATCATGGCAATAATAGCGCTTGCGCTCACCGGAAAGAAGATCCGCGGCAAGACGGTCGAGGAGTACATGGGCCCTGTCATGCAGTCCAAGGCGGTCAAGGAAGGGCTCAGGGACATCCGCTCGATCGTGGGCGAGGGGCTCAAGGCGGCCGGCGAGGCGATCTCCGAGGACGTGACCGACGAGGAGAAGAAGCAACTCGACCAGGTCCTGCGGGAGGAGCTCAAGGCGGGCGCACCGGTGCAGATGCCGCCGGACCAGAAGGCTCTCGCTCCGGAGATGAAGGAGGGCGCGACGGTCGAGGGGGCGATCCAGCCCAGGCCCACGCTGCAGCAGATGGAAGCGATGCCGCCGAAACCGGGCGCAACTACGGACGATCAAAACATGCAGGAGAGACCCATAGGAGACAGATGATTATGACAGACAAGACAGCCAAGGCGAAGACGACAGCGAAGACGAAAACGACGGCAAAGGCGAAGGCCGGGGCGAGCCGGGCTCCGGGGAAATCCTGCATGATGGAGGGGTGTAAGAGGCCGTACCAGGCCAAGGGCTATTGCAACGTCCACTATCGCAAGTGGCGCCGCGGCGAGCTCGACGCGAAGCCGCGCTATCGGACCTGCGCCGAGGACAAATGCCGAAAGCCCACGTACCGCAAGGGCTACTGTGAGGAGCATTATTCGGCATGGAGCGCATCCAAGAAGCCACAGGCAGCGGCAGAGGCCCCGGCAGCGGCTCCAACAGCAACTCCGGCCCCGGCAGCAGAGGCCCCCAAGGTCGAGGAAACCCCCACCGCGTAAGGTCCTGAATTCAAAGCCCTTGCCATTGTTCCATTTAGTGGTACAATTGTTCCAGATATGCTCACACTCATGACAGGCCGGTCGGATGTGCAGCTTCGGCTGGTGGGCTTATTCCTCAGGAATCCTGCTTCTAGGTTCTATCTGCGTGAGCTGCAGCGCACTCTCGGCATCCCCGTGGGCTCGCTTCAGCGTCATCTGTCTCGCATGAAGGAAGAAGGCGTCCTGAAAAGCGAGGCGGCGGGACCCCTGAGATTCTTTTCCTTGAATCCGGAATATCCGTATCTGGAGGAACTGAGAAACGTTGCGCTCTCCGAGTTGCGCAAGCTGGAGCTCGAGCGGGACCTCGCAAAGCTTCTTAAGAAGCTCAAAAAGGAATATTCTCCCGACAAGGTCATATTGTTCGGCTCGCTGGCGAAGGGGCGAGTCTCTCCGGACGGCGACATCGACCTTTTGATAGTGAAGGAGCGCATACCGGCGCGTTACTGGGATCGCGTGAAGGAGTTTGCCCCTCTGCTTGCCGGCTGTGACGTGGGCGTTGACTATACTATCTGGACGCCGAAGGAATTGGCAGGCGAGCTGGACAAAAACGGCTTTCTGAAGGATGAGATCGTCGGGAAGGGCAGGGTGCTCTATGAGCGCGCCGCATGAGGAATGGCTGACACGCGCCGAGAACGACCTCCGTTTTGCGGAGCTTGGTCTGCGGGAGGGTTTTTATTCGCAGGTCTGTTTTCTCTCACAGCAGGTCGTGGAGAAGTGCTTCAAAGGCATGCTTGTCGCACTGGGCAGGTCTTATCCCAAGAGCCACAGCCTGCGCGAACTGGCGTCAAAGCTCCCGGAGCTTTCATTGAAGAAACACTCAGAGGCGCTGACGATCCTCGACGGTTATTATGTTCCCATCAGGTATCCCGATGCAGCCCCTGGCATGAAAGCCGGGGGGGCGCCCAATAAGGGCGAGGCGCGTGTTGCGATCGACACCGCGCGTGCGATATGGGACATCGTCACCAAGTACCTTTCAAAGAAAGGTTGATTGCAGTCATCTCCGATGCCTCCTACCAAAAAGACATTGATGGAGGGTTTTCGCCTGATGCTCGCGCGCTTCGGGCCGCGCGGCTGGTGGCCTGGCGAGACGCCGTTCGAGGTCATGGTCGGCGCGATCCTCACGCAGAATACGAACTGGAAGAATGTCGAGAAGGCGATCGCGAATTTAAAGCAAGAGGACATCCTCGATCCACACGCCATGCTGGGACTCTCTCCGCAGAGGCTCGCTTCTCTCATCAAGCCGGCCGGTTATTTCAGGGTGAAGGCAAAGCGGCTGCGATCATTCCTCAAATATTTCGTCGAAAACTACGACGGCAGCGCAAGGAAGATGGCGAAGAGGGATCTGCCGCAACTCAGAGAGGAGCTGCTCGCGGTAAACGGCATCGGACCCGAGACCGCGGACTCGATCCTGCTCTACGCACTGAAGAAGGATATTTTTGTAATCGACGCGTACACAAAGCGCATTCTCTCGCGCCATGGGCTCTGCGCTGAGGAGGACTGCTACGATGATCTGCAGGCGCTCTTCATGGACCGCATAGAGAAGGATATCCCGCTCTACAACGAGTACCACGCCCTGATCGTGGAGACGGGAAAGGACTTCTGCCGCACGAGTCCCCGCTGTGCCGAATGCCCGCTGAACGGATGGAATAATCTTCCTTAGGCCGGCTTCACTACCGCCATCGTGTACGCTTCCGGTCTTATGTATTTCTTCGCCACCCTGAGCACGTCCTCCGCGGTCACCTCCATGATGCGCGACGGGTATTTCTCCGCTTCATGCGGCCCCAGCCCGTAGAGGGTGTTGAAAGTATAGGTGGCGGCGAGCGCGCTGTTTCGCTGTAAATCCAACTCGTAGGTCCCCACTATGTACTGCTTCGAGCGGGCGAGTTCCTCTGCGCTCGGCTTGCCGCTGCACACGTGGGCGAGCTGCTTCTGGATCTCGGCCTTCGCGGTCTCAAGCTTGGCCGGGTCCGTGCCGATGTAGACCGCGAAGTAGCCCGGCTCCAATCCCTCGTAGTTCACCGAGCTCACCGAATACGCGAGGCTCAGCCTGTCTCTCAGTTCGAGAAACAATCTCCCGCCCTGTCCGGACAGTATGTTGTTGAGCACGATCATGGGATAGCGGTCGCGGTTCTTGAACGTGGTGCCCCTGAAGCCCACGACGACGTGCGCCTGCTCCTTCTCGTGTTTTGTGATCACGTTCTCGCGAGGGCTCACGGGTGCTGGATCGGAAGGGATCTTCGGGGCGGCCTCTCCCTTGCGCGGGAGGTCCTTTAAATGCTCCATGGCGAGCTCCTCCACCTCCTTAGCGTTCACGTCGCCCGCGACCGTGAGGATGAGGTTCTCGGCGCACATGACGTGGCGGTGGAAGCGGCGGAGCTTATCGTTGGTGAGGCGTTTCACCGACTGGATCGTGCCCAGCTGCCTGAGGCCGTAAGGGTGTTTTGGGAAGAGGAGCTTCGAGAACTCGATGAACGCCAGCGAGGAGAGCGAGTCCTCCTGATCCTTGATCGCCTTGAGCTGTATGCGTTTCTCCTTGGCCACCTCGGAGGCGGAGAAGGCGGGGTGCGAGAGCACCTCTGAGAAAAGGGCGAATCCGTCGTGCATGTACTCGGAGAGAAACTCGCAGCGAACCCCGGAGCTGTTGCGGCCGCTGAAACCGTCGATGTTGCCGGCGATGCGCTCGATCTCCTTGGCCACT
>JBAZOP010000138.1 GCA_041648665.1 bacterium
CAGGGGTGTCGACCTGTCCCAGGCAATGCATGACCTTGACCGCGTTGGGGATCAGGAGTACTGCGAGGTAGGCGGAGAGGGCGCAGGGATCGGACAGATAGTCCAGGGGCATCGCTGCGCGTTCACTTGTGAACGCCAGCGAGAGCTGCTTGGCGGCCTTCGCGATTCGTCCCCGGTCGTGCGGCGACGAATCCTCTAGTGCAGTTGCAAGTCTTCGAATTATCTCTGGAGGCATAGGGCCAGGCTCACACGATGCGGCCGGGATGGCAATTCATTCCGAGACCATAAGCCGACAAGCCTCCGCCGACAAGAGACCGCATCTGGCCTGGAAACAGATTTATATAAGCATAAGGTCCCGCATGATATGGCTTGTCTGCGCAATCCCCAAACATGGCGGCAATGCCGTTCTCCACGTTGGGCGTCTTTGCCAGGTCCCTCGCAAAATAAATGGTGAGACCGATCAATTCCAGGCGATTACGCTGGAGCAATGCTTCGGTCAGGGTTAGGGGCGCGTTTGAGATGTTGCCGCCAAAATCCCTTGCGATTATAGAGGCCAGGTTGCCGTGTCTGACGCCGGCCTGATTGCCCATGATGATTGCTCGGGAGGCAGGATCGATGAAGCAGGCCAGCTCTTCTTTATTCTGATTTATTTTTTGTGCGATTGCATTGATCGCCGCCTTCGGCGGCGTGGCGTTGAGATCTATAAACGACATTCTCCCGCGCAGATCCAGCTGAGTCTCTATTTGTGTCTTCACGTGTTGGTACGCCTGACACGGGCTGTCGTGGCGTTGCGATGGCAAGTTCTCAACGGCTTGGGCAAAGGCATCGGCTGCTGACTTGACGTTGTTCTGCACAGCCTCCTCTGCGTTCACGAAGACCGGTCTTTTGATGTTGGGATTGTTAGGATCCGACAAGCTGAAGTGGAGCAGCTCGTCGAACATATTCTTAGCATGAGGACCTTCGGCAAAAAACCTGCAGAGAGAGTAAGGCTTCGCTGGAGTGGTCATCAGCCTCATGATAGACGAGACGACGGGAAGCGGATCAGACATTCCGGCCGATTTTAAAAACAGTGTTGTGTCTTTGTATTGATTCCCGAGTTGAACGAGGAAACTTGAGACCCGAGCGTGCAACCCTTTCGGGTCGTTCAAGACAACGTCGATGCGCTGCATGCTCGACATGGCCATTGCAGAGCTTATCGCATTATCCAAAAAAATGTTGCGTAAAAAAGAGAGGCGCGGATAACTAACAAATCTATAAGATCGGCCTGGGGCTGGGCGCCGCTAAACTCGGACCAAAGCTGCGAGTGAGCAGCCCGCTGGACATGAAAGGCGACATCGAGGCCCCGGAAACTGAGGTTGGGGGCATGATTGGGCTTCCGCCGTGGTTGGTCGTCGGCGAAGAGGAGCCGTTGCCGCTCAATCCACCTTCTTCATCGTTGTGATTCGGATCTGGGGTCAATTTGAGGAATAGCGGGAGCCCGTCAATTTTCAAATCAAACATTTCTTTTTGCACATCATGCGCATGCGGACCATTTACAATGAACTCAAATTGAGAACCGCAGGTCAGCCCCAGAGTCATCAACGTGAGTATGGATTTGTGTGTAATGCGGATTGGATCGGCATCTTGAGTTTTTATCTGGAGCGTCGTGTCTTCGTATTTCTGAGCAATCTTAATGAGATAGGTGGCGACTCGAACGTGCATGCCCGCGGGATCGTTGAGAACGACGCCGACAGTTTGTTTGTCGGGATGCTCGTCCAAAAACCTCTCGACATAGAGGCGATCGATTGGATGTGTTTTTGAAATGGACATTGTCCTGTCTTATCGGTTCATCGTCGAAAAAGTTGCGTGAAATAAGGAGAAAGAAAGCGGGGAGGCCATAAAGACCTCCCCGCTTTTTTGTGCCCAGGGCGGGACTCGAACCCGCATGGCTTGCGCCACACGCCCCTCAAACGTGCGTGTCTGCCAATTCCACCACCTGGGCAAATTTCTTAGTAATTTATATGTGGGTCCTGTCGCCGGGCTCACCCCCATTTGCGGCATCGCCGCGATCAGTCACCGAGTGCATGCGGATTACATCACGCGACTGCTGGCGTCAAATGGGGTCCCCCGACCCGGCGCCACCCACATACAATTACCACCTCATAATTTCAAAAAACAATAACTACTTCGCCGGAATCGGTGCAGCGGGCTCGAGCGGGGGCTCGGCCGGCGCTGCCGGCGCCTGCTCCGTTATCGGGGCCTTGTCCAGGACCGAGCCGGTGCTCTGGGTCTTGGATATCTGTGCGAGCCATATGGAGGTTACGATGAAACCCAGTGCCACGCCTATCGTGAGCTTGTTGAGGAACGTGGCCGGGCCCTGGCTGCCGAACATCGTCTGGGATGCGCCGCCGAAGACCGCCCCTATGTCCGCGCCCTTTCCCGCCTGCAAGAGGATCATGAGTATGAGCACGAAGCAGATTATGTAGTGAAACGTCAAAACTATGGATTCCATCCTGTGTTCCTTTCCGTTTCAGGCGCTGTGTGCGCTGCGAACGATCGCTGCGAAGTGTTGCGGGTTGAGGGACGCACCGCCCACCAGAGCTCCGTCGATATCCGGCTTTTGCATCAGGTCACGGCTGTTCGACGGCTTCACGCTCCCGCCGTAGAGCAGGCGCGTGCGGTCGGCAACCGTTGTCCCGTGTTTGTCCTTGAGATATGAGCGCATGAGGCCGTGCACTTCCTGGGCCTGGTCGGGGGTCGCGTTCCTGCCGGTTCCGATCGCCCATACCGGCTCGTATGCGATGACGAAATCGGCAAGGGTCGCCAGGTCTATCCCCTTGAGGCCGTCGCGAAGCTGGCGGCCCACCACGTCCCAGGTGCGGTTCGACTCGCGCTCCTCGAGCGTCTCCCCCACGCACATGATGGGTTTGAGCCCGCTCTTTATCGCGGCCACGAGCCTCCTGTTCACCGTATCGTCCGTGTCGCCGAAGAGCTGACGGCGTTCGGAGTGGCCCACGATGACGTATGAGCAGCCGGCATCGCGGAGCATGGGGCCTGAGATCTCGCCAGTGAACGCGCCGGTCTCTTCCCAATAGAGGTTTTGCGCCGCGAGCTTGAGCTCGGTGCCGTCCATCGCCTCGTTGACCGCATAAAGGGCGGTGAACGGAGGCGCTATCACCACGTCGACGTTGCCCGTCGACTTGAGTTCAGAGGTAAATGCGGTCACGAACTTGAGCGCCTCGGGCACCGTGTTGTTGAGCTTCCAGTTTGCTGCGATCAGCGGACGTCTCATCTTGACTCCTTTTGGATGAATCTCAAACCTCAAGGGCGACAAGCCCGGGGAGTTTCTTTCCTTCGACGAATTCCAGCGATGCGCCGCCGCCGGTGGAGACATGGCTGATGCGCGAGGCTACGCCGGCCTGATTGATGGCCGAGATCGAGTCTCCGCCGCCTACCACGGAGTGCGCGCCGCTCTCGGCAACCGCCATCGCGACCTTGTTGGTGCCGGCGGCGAATGCGGGTATCTCGAACACGCCCATCGGCCCGTTCCAGAATATCGTGCGCGCCTTCATGATCACGTCCGAATATTCTGCCGAGGTCCTGGGGCCTATGTCCAAGCCCATCATCCCTTCCGGGATCGAGTCGTTCTGAGTGATCTTCGTCGCAACCCCTGCCTCGCAGGACGTTGCCACGACGTGATCGCGGGGCAGCATTATGGGGATGCCCCTGGTCTGCGCGCGCTCTAGTATCCTGCGGGCGGTGTGGATCTTCTCGTCCTCGACCAGGGATTTGCCGATCTCCACGCCCTGGGCCTTGAGGAACGTATAGGCCATGCCTCCGCCGATGAGGATGGAGCTGCAGATATTCATGAGGTTTTCGATCACGCCGAGCTTGTCCGAGACCTTGGCCCCGCCCAGTATCGCGACGAAGGGTTTGGCCGGGTTGTCCAGGAGCTTGGAGAGCGCCTCGACTTCCGAGCGCATGAGGAAGCCTGCGCCCTTTGCCTCAACGAATCGGACCATCCCCGCCGTGGAGGCGTGGGCCCTATGGGCCGTGCCGAACGCGTCGTTGACGTACACGTCGCAGAGTGCGGCGAGCTGCTTCGAGAATCCCTCGTCGTTCGCCTCTTCCTCGGGATGGAAACGGAGGTTCTCGAGCAGCATCAGCTGGCCCGGCTCCATCTCCGAGTTGAGTTTCTTCACGGCGTCGCCCACGCAATCCTCGGGCATCAGTACGTCCACGTCTCCCAGGAGCTCGGCGAGCCTTGTCGCCACGGGTTTGAGCGTGTACTTGGGGTTGGGTTTGCCCTTCGGTCTGCCCAGGTGCGAGGCCAGGATTACCTTCGCGTTCTCGCCGAGCGCGTAGCGTATTGTCGGGAGCGCCGCTTTGATGCGGGTGTCATCCCTGATCTGGCCGGAATCGTCGAGCGAAACGTTGAAGTCCACGCGGATGAACACGCGTTTTTCAGCTATCGGCAGCTCGTCGATGTATTTGATCGTCATACAATCCCTTCCGATAAACTAAAGTTTCTTTCCCATGTACTCAGCCAGGCGCAGCATTTGATGGGTGAAGCCCATCTCATTGTCGTACCACGAGAGGATCTTGACCATATTTCCAATGGTCTTGGTGTAGCCCGCGTCGACGTTGGAGGCGTGATTGTCGCCCATGAAGTCGACCGACACGCATGGGTCGGTCACATACGCCATGATGCCTTTGAGCTCGCCTTCGGAGGCCTTCTTCAGCGCTGCGTTCACTTCGTCCGCAGTCGCCTGCTTGGAGAGCGTAGCCACCAGGTCTACGAGCGAGACGTTGAGCGTCGGCACGCGGACCGAGATACCGTCGAGCTTGCCCGCGAGCATGGGCAGAACGAGGCCGACTGCCTTAGCGGCGCCGGTGGTCGTGGGTATCTGCGATACTGCGGCAGCGCGCGCCCTGCGCAGGTCCTTGTGGGGTGCGTCGACGAGCCTCTGATCGTTGGTGTAGGAGTGGATCGTGGTCATGAATCCGCGCTCGATGCCGAAGCTCTCCTGCAGGACTTTGGCCACAGGCGCCAGGCAATTTGTCGTGCAACTGGCGCCGGAGACTATCGTGTCCTTGGATGCGTCGTAGGTCTCGTGGTTGACGCCGTAGACGAACGTCGGGGTGTCCTTCTCCTTTGCCGGAGCAGAGAGGATCACGCGCTTTGCCCCTGCCTTCAGGTGGGCCGATGCGCCCGCGCGTTCCACGAACTTGCCGGTGCATTCCAGCACTATGTCGCACTCCATCGCCTTCCATGGGAGGGCCGAGGGGTCCTTTTCGCTGGTGACCGGAATTTCATGGCCGCTCACCCTGAGCGTTTTCTCGGTGCAGGAGACTTCGCCTTCGAACCTGCCGTGGGCGGAGTCGTACTTGAAAAGGTGGGCCATGACGTCA
>JBAZOP010000139.1 GCA_041648665.1 bacterium
CTGGGGCACCAGGAGCTCATGCGCCGCGCCAGGATGGAGGCCAAGAGGCGCAGATGCGCATCCGTAGTCTACACGTTCGAACCCCACCCCGTGAAGGTGCTCTCCCCCGACCAGTGCCCGAAGCTCCTAACGACCCGGGAGCAGAAGCAGGCGCAGCTCGCAAAGCTCGGCATCGACGCCCTCGTGGTGGAGCAGTTCACCCGCGATTTCGCAAGCCAGGGCCCGGGAAAGTTCTTCGACGACATACTCCAAAACAGGCTTCGCGCGTCGTGCGTCGTGATCGGCTACGATTTCACGTTCGGCATGCACAGACAGGGGACCATAGAGACCTTCGAGGAGATGGGGAAAAAATGCGGGATGTCGTCGATAGTCGTGCCCGCGGTCTTCGCCGACGAGACGCTCATCAGCTCCACGGTCATACGCTCGATGATATCCGCTGGCGAGGTGAAAAGGGCGCGCTCGCTCCTCGGCAGACCGTACGAAGCGTTGGGAAACGTGGTGCCGGGCCGCGGCTTCGGCTCCGCCCTCGCGGCGAGGACCGCGAACCTCTCCCTCGCGAGCGAGATCAGCCCCAAAGACGGCGTCTACATCACCAGGACGCTCGTGCACCACGAAGGCTATGGAAAGACGACCCCCGACCTGTATGAATCCGTCACCAGCATCGGTCAGAATCCGACCTTTGCGGACCTCCCCCGCTCATTCGAAACGCACCTGATAGACGCGGATGCCGACCTCCTCGGCAAGACGCTGTCGGTCGAGTTCCTGGAGCGAATCCGCGACCAGGAAAAATTCATCTCAGTGGAAGATCTGCGCAACCGGATTCATCAGGACATCGACGTTGCGCGCAAATACCACGGGCGCACGGCCCGATAGGACGGAGGACCCTGCATGGCAAAGACCGACTTCGACACCCCTGTCATCTTCGGAGCGCTCTGCGACGACGGACCCACGGCGCCGAACGGCATAGAGCGGATGATAAGGTTGAAAAAACAGGGCGCGGTGCTGCTGCCCTTCCACGTGGAAGCGAGGCACTTGGGCAACGTGCTCCGCTGCATGCAGCTCATGGACGTGGCGGGGCTTCTTATCCTGGGCAGCCATAGAAAGCGCGTGACAAGACACCTGAAATCGCTTCACCCAAGCGCCAGGGCAAAGGGGATGGTCGACGTGATAATCAGGAAAGGGAGGGGCTTCAAAGGATATTGCGCCGAGCAGATAGCCCTCTCCATGACCCCAAGCCCTTCGGCCCGCAAAATAGCCGATCTTACTCGTAAAATAAGTGTCGAACTTTTGACAGGGAGATTCTCATCTAAGTAGTTGGTTTCCAACGTTCTTTTTCTGTACGTTATTTTACCACCGCTGTTCGCGGCATTATTTACCCTCCTCCTTCCTTATCTCCAGGCTTTAAAAAAATATTCACTAATACAATCAGCTAGTTGCGTTGCCGCAATAAACGACACCTATACCCGACCGATGGCACAGATATTGTAACCATTATGCTTTGGAGGACGTATAAATGGCCCACTCGGCAAAAAAATCGACCGTGGAGGTCATAGTAGTCGAGGATGACTCCACGTTCCTGTCCTTCTGGAAGCGTTTCCTCGAGGCGATGGGGATCAGCGACTACCTTTTGATCGACAACCCATACGAGGCCAAAGAGGTGCTGGCAAGGATCGACTGCAGGCTTCTCATCAGCGACATCAACATGCACGGGATCAACGGTTACGAACTCGCCAAACTCGCTTGCGATTTCAATCCAGGATGTTCGGTAGTTCTCACGACCGCCTACAACGCGAACCTCAAACACTTCGACCTGAAGAGCTATTCATTCCATCTCCTCTTCAAACCGTACAATGATATCGGAGAACTCAACAAGCTGATCAGGCATCTCCTCAAGGGTGAGAATTCCTTCGACGATCTCTCCGAGGACTCGTGGTCTGAAAACGAGGATTATCCGCAAGTGATCGAGTGGAAGTTGTAAGACTGTAAGCGCAAAACGGGACGATTCTCCTTCTGAAAAGAGAAGCGTCCCGTTTTTCTATAGCACTCATTGTATCCGCCTGTCATTCCCGCGTAAGCGGGAATCCAGTCTGGATCCCCGATAAGATCACTCGGGGATGACGGGTCGTTTCGTTCGGGGATGACATTCACAGTCACAATAGTTCTCCGTAAAGATCGTTCCATTCCGGATTCATTTTCTCAATCAGCTCCAGTTTCCATTTTCGCATCCACTTCTTCAGTCTCTTTTCGCGGAGTATGGCATTCTCGGGATCTTCAAAACATTCATAGTAAACCAGATGAGTTACGTTGTATTTCTCAGTAAAGCCCTTCACGGCTTTACTTTTGTGCTCCCAGACTCTCTTGAGCAAGTTTGACGTAATACCGATGTAGAGCGTGCCGTTTTTCTTGCTTGCCAAAATGTAGACATAAAAGTTTTTCATATTTGCCCAGATTGTCATCCCCGAGTGCCTTAATCGGGGATCCAGTCCTTTTCAAGGGATTCCTGCTTTCGCAGGAATGACAAAATGTCGGCCTCTCATCCCCGAGTTCCTCAACACGACGTCATCCCCGAGTGCCTTAATCGGGGATCCAGTCCTTTTCAAGGGATTCCCGCTTCCTCGGGAATGACACAATTTAGCAAAGGGATTCCTGCTTTCGCAGGAATGACGCACTATAAAAAAACCGCCGCGCACATAAAGTGCGCGGCGAGTGTAAAAGACAAGAAATTAAAAGTCTACCTTAGCCTTTGGAGTCCTGGGGCACCAAGACGGGACGAAAGCCAATATAAGTCTCGCGTGCGCCCGGACGGCTGCAGAGGCGACTGGCCGCACGCAAATTCCTAGGTTTAATGTCGAACCAGGAACCGCCGCGCAGGATGAAATTCTCTAAACCCTTCCCATATGGACTTGAAGTCCACTCCCAGATATTGCCTATCATGTCCCTGAGCCCATACCCGTTGGCATATGAGTTGGGATGATCTACGTCACGTGTCGCTTTCGCATTGAAGTAGTGTGCCTGCTCTCTTGTAGCGGGAGTTACGAATTCATTTCCACCCGGACCCTTTGCAGCCTTCTCCCACTCCGCCTCAAACGGAAGCTTGCCGATTAAGGAAATCCCCATGCTAGCTACAGTCTTTTCACCAATCCACCGCGAATATGCCGTGGCCTCTTCATGGGTGACTGCAACAGCCGGCTGACGATCGCCTGCGAATCTTCGCTCCAGATCGCGAACGTCTTTTCTTCCAAGCGCTTCGAGAAACAACCTGAACTCGGCATTCGTCACAGGACGATTCAGCATATGGAAACCGCCTGCTACGACGGTTTCCAGAAATTTCTCGCCCTTATACCTGTATTGGTCATCGCGTGCTGAGCCCATCTGAAACTCGCCCGCCGGGATCCAGCGCCACTGGGCATCCAAATCGAACGGCGCTTCAAGTCCAGCCGCCTTCGCGATACCAATCTCCTGGGCCTTCACTGCAAGGCGAACAGCCCTGTCCACATCGGCCTGGTGGGTCGTGAGAAGACCCAGGACATCCTCCCGCACCTTGGCCTCTATCTCCCTCTCCGGCAGGCCACTGATCAGGGTCCTGAGGTCAACTAGCGAAGCAATCGGGCGAACTTCAGAGTAGGTATCTATGGCCTGACCTACAGCCCTGAAACCTGTGAGTGTTTGAGCGCCGGGCACCATGCCCGTTCGTACGCCGCTGACAAAACCCGTCACGCCCGCCGTATGAATAAACTGCATTGGATTGATCGCTGTCGTATTCATAATTGTCCTTTCATTGTTACGTCATTCCCGCATGTTCTTCCCTTGTCATTCCCGCATGGTTCAAGCGGGAATCCAGTCTGGATCCCCGATAGAATCACTCGGGGATGACAATAGACTGGATCCCCGCTTTCGCGGGGATGACAACAAAATTAACCGCTCCCCCTTTATCGCGCTCCCTGCGAAAAGGTTGCGCGTTTTTTTGAAACATCTAACATAACGTAATTACGTCATATTTTGCATTACGCCGGCACCAGGCCCGCGAGTTCGGCGATCAGGATCTTGGTCGCACCGCCGCGGAATTCTACCGTGACCTTGTGACCGGTCGACGTGGGCTGCACCGCCTTCACAAGGCCGTATCCAAAGGTCGGATGCCTCACGCGCATGCCCTTGGCCAGCCCCTCGCGCTCATCTGGAGGTCTTTGATCAAAGTCATAGTCCTCTCCCCTCCCTTGACGGGAGGGGCTGGGGGCGGGTGACCAATTGTCACGAGACCACCCTCTCCCCGACCCCTGCCTGTCCGGCAGGCAGGCTCCCCCATCAATGGGGAGAGAATAGTGGTGAGCAGAGACACCGACCGGGATGCGCACCGAGTGCTCCTTCGGGATCTCGTCGAGAAACCGCGAGGCCACGTTGTAGCGCGCCTGGCCGAAGTGGCTGCGTCGGAATGCGTGCGCGAGGCAGAGCTCGTCCTTGGCGCGCGTCATCCCCACATAGCAGAGCCTGCGCTCCTCCTCGAGCTCCTCCGGATCGTCCAGCGAGCGCGCGTGAGGCATGAGCCCTTCCTCCATGCCGACCATGAAGACGCTCTTGAACTCGAGCCCCTTGGCGATGTGCAGCGTCATCATCGTGACCGCACCCTTCGCCTCGTCCACCGCGTCCGCGTCCGAGATCAGCGCGACCTGGTCCAGGAACTGCACGAGCGCGGAGGTCCCGGGAGATGGGATGAACTCCCCCACCGCGGCGACGAGCTCGTTGATGTTCTCGAGGCGCGCCTCGGACTCGATGGTGGACTCCTTTATCAGCGCCTCGACGTAGCCGCTCTTCTCGAGCACGTCCTTCATAAGTTCGTCCAGCGGCCTCTCCTGCGCACCCTCGGCGAGCGTCTCGATCGTCCGGCGGAATTCCGCGAGTCTCTTCGACTGCGCCTCGCGCGCCCCGCCCTCCTCTGCGAACGGCGCGATCGCCGCGAAGAGAGAGAGCCCGCGCGCGGAGGCGAAGGCCTTGAGGCGCTCCACCGTGGTCTTGCCCAGCCCGCGCGGCGGCGAATTTATTATCCTGAGAAACCCCATGTCGTCGCCGCGATCCACTATGAGCCTGAGATAGGCGAGCGCGTCCTTCACCTCGGCGCGCTCGTAGAAACGCATGCCCCCGTAGATGACGTGGGGGATCCCCTGCTCGCGGAAGACTTCCTCAAGGGGGCGCGACTGGGCATTGGTGCGGTAGAATACCGCGAAGTCGCCGTAGCGGCCCCCTGCAGCAGCCGCCTTGCGGATGCGCTCCGCGACGGCCGCGGCCTCCTTGCGCTCGGACTCGCACGAGAGCAGAGCCACCTTCGCGCCGCCCTCCCTGCCGGTCCAGATCTGTTTCGCCTTCCTGCCCGCATTGCG
>JBAZOP010000140.1 GCA_041648665.1 bacterium
TCTTCAGCTTGAGTAGTTCGACCCAGATCAACCGTGCAGCCTCTTGTGGGGACGCTCCGACCATCGACAGGGGGACGGTGATAAAGGTGTTGCCGCCGACGTTCTTGCCGAGCGGGATTACAGCTTCCGGACCGCGCTCTCCGATCATTGCCAGAGTCGGCCGCATGGCGATCCCACCGCTGCCGAGCAGGGGAATGTTCGGGAGGGCCGCACCGCCCCAACCGAAGTTGATGTCCGGCACGGGGGACGGCATGTTGATCTTGATGTTGAAGCCGGGTATGCGAGCGGCGTTCCACGCCCGGATCACTGTATTGATCGGCCCCTTGATCGCGTTCTTAATCCTGCCCGCTACGGCCGTGATCCCCCTTACTAGGCCGTCAACGATGGACTTTCCAGCTTCAACCAGCCAGCTCGCAGCTCCGATGAAGAACCCTTTAACCTTGGCGGGCATTTCACCGAACCAACTCTCGACAGCGCTCCAGCCGCCGCCAGTAATCCCCTTGATGCCCCCCAGCAGCCCGGAGATGACGCTCTTTCCCTTCTCGACCAACCAGTCCGCGGCGCCAGTGAAGAACCCCGTAACGGCTGACTTCCGATTACCGAACCAGGTTTTCACGGATTCCCACGCCCCCTTGATGCCGCTCACCGCATCGCCGAGTAAGCCGTAGATCAGATCCCACCCCTTTGGCGCCAACCAGGAAAGCCCGCCGGTGAAGAATGCGAGGATGATCTCCTTGCGATTTCCGAACCAGGTAGCCACCGTGCCCCATGCCCCGACAGCACCGTCGTAAAGGCCGGTGATGATGTTCGTTCCAGCCTCGACGGCCTTGGTCAGGCCGGAGCCGACAGCCGTAATAAGCTTCCCGATTCCCTCTGCGACCACAGCGACCACTTCGGAGACGCCGGCCAACACATTGGATAGCGCGGCTAGGATAGGAATGAGTATCCGAAGCGCTACGGGTAGAACCTTCTGAAACACGAAGGCCAGGATCGGGAGAATGACCTTCGCGAGATTCTGAATGACCGCCCCTAGGTTCTTGACAATCTCCCTGATTTGGGGCCCGTTATCCTTCATGACCCTGCCGAGCGCGCGCATCGTGGCCGCACCGATCTTGGAGAGCTTGTCGAAGATGGGCTGCAGCGCCTTGATGTACCCACCCATCGCGACTAGCACCTCGCGAATACCGGGCCAGGCATCCTTGAATGCTGCGGTCATCCGGGTGACGGCCGGGCCGATAGCCTCAGTGATTCGCTTCGAGAACTTCTCAATGGCTGGCAGCCCCTTCGACATGGCCGCGTTGGCGAAATCAGTGAGGGCCGGGGCCGCCTTGCCAACAACCGTCCCGGCTAGGTTCTTCATCGACTCCTTGAGGATGTTGAGCTTGCCTGGAAGGGTCTGACCGGCCGCCTTTGCCGAGCCGCCGAACTCGGCGTTCAACTCTTTGAGGATGATCTTCTGGGCGCCCATAATGTCGCCCGACTCGACCATCGACGTGATCATCGCCTTTTGCCCTGCGGTGAACTGGACGCCCTTGCGCCCGAGCGCGGTCATGCCCTTGATCGGGTCGTTGAGGGCCTTGCCGAGCGCGATGGCGTTCTTCTTGGGGTCGCCTCCAAGCGCGACTGACATATCCATCAAGACCTTCGTGGCCTGATCGAAGATGTCGTTGCCTCTACCCGCCTCGTTGTGGATACGGCGGAATGTCAGCAGCATGTTCTCGCCAGCCTGAATCGCCTCGTCATCAACGCCCGAGAGCCTCATCAGTGACTCGGCGAGCTTGTTGACGTGGCCCTTCGTGACGTTCGCCACGCCGCCCGTCGACTTGATGACGGCGTTTGTCTGAGCCCCAACCTTCGCCTGCTCGGAGAACTCGCCCCAACCGATTTTGGCCGCTATGCCAAGTCCGACCAGCGCCGCCCCAGCGGCAGCCGCTCCTACGACAAGCGCTTTGTGAAAGGAATTCGAGCCCTTCCCGGCCGACCTCAGGGCACGGTTCAGCGATGAAGCATCACCGATGATCTCGACTTTGACCTTGTTAGCCATCGGCGTTCTTCTTCGTGAACTCGTACATCCCGAAGAACTGGTGTAGGTAGAGCCCGCTCATGTCTTCCGGTTTCAAGTGGAACCAGTGACCGATCCAGGGAGCCCAGGCGAGGGCGGGGTCGCTTCCGACTCTGACTCCGGCGATTTCGGCGCACTGTCCAACGAGGAGGGCGAGGCTTTCTCCTCGCCCGCTGCCGGGGGGTCTTCCTCATCCTCCCCCGCGATCTCCTCAACCGCTTCGATCTGGAGCGTGTTGATGAACTTCTCCACGCGCTCCCGCGTCCAGGTCTGGTTGGCCTGCCAAACAGCAGCGGCAATGAGCCCGAGGACAACGAGGGGATCGAACTCTCGATCCTCTGCTGGTAGTTCCTGCTCGTTCTGCATCTGATCTAGCCGCTCGGCGAACTCAGAGAACTTGAGCCCGGTCAACCGCTCGATCAGTACCGTCTCTACCCACCTGAACCCGGAGGGCACGGGGAAGATCCGCTCCCCGATCTTGAAGCCTGCTTGTGCCGTCACATCGTCACCTCCTAGTGGAAACCGCCGTCTTGCATTGCCTCGTCCAGAATCCGCTCGAATACGCGGATGACCTCCGCCTGTTCGGCGTCCAGAGCCGGTACAAGCCCCTCGCGCATCTGGAGCGAGCCCCAATCGGGGCGAAGCCCCGTTACCTTCCGTAGCCGCTGCTCGACTGAGACCGATCCGCTTCGACGTACTGAGATCCCGAACCTGGAGGCCGTCCGTGTCGAGTAGCGAGAGAAGAGGCTTTCGGCCTTCCGGCGTACCGGCTCAGCCGCTGAACGCAGCTTCGTCCGCAGCGCCTTCTTGACCGACTTCTCAGAGGCATCGCAAGCGCGTATGAGCTCCCGCAGCCCCTGGACTCGAACGGTCTCCTTTGCCACGATTACGTGATGTCGCGCGAGACCACTGAGTTGATGACGAAGTCCTGCTTGACCGGCAGCAGGTCGCCGACCTTGCCCGAGAGCGGAACGTAGTCGCCGATCACGGCGTCGAACACCCAGGCCGGGTTAGTCGCGGAGTTGGTACCGCTGGCCGGGGCAACCTTCAGCTCGAACTCGGTGTCGGCCGCCCAGAGCGCGTACAGGGTGGCATCGACCTTCGCAGCCTCGAAGCTCTGCCGGAAGGTGATGCTGGCTTTGTTCTGCTCGAGGCCGGGGGTGTAGTGAAGTGCATTGTCGCCCGAACTGGTGTCGTCGAGCATGGCTTTGGAGAGGGTGATCTCTGCTTCTTGAACCGTGTCCGACAGGTCGACGTTGTTGACCAAGACCTGCGGAGTCTTTATTACGAATGATGCTGTCCTAGGCATCTGTCCTCTTCTCTTTCTCCGGCCTTGGCGCCGGCTTGTTCACACGTAGGGGCTTGGGGGGCTTCCGAGCTGCGGGAAGCGAGACGAATGCGAGCTCGATATGGCCCGCGGCAACGAGCGCAGCTATCCGCTCCGGAGTCGAATGAATCTCGAAAGGCGGGTCGCCGCGCACGTGTCCATGCACGCGGCAGCTGCCGATCACTCGGTAGGTGTCCAAAGTGGGGATTCCTCTCTAGGTGTCTAGGTTGGGGGTGCTCAGCTCAACGGTCCACTGGACGATCAGCGTCTCTTGAGCGTCGTAGCGGTAGCCCGAGCACTTGGTGACGTTGACCTGCCACTCGCCGTCGCCGATTGCCAGCGTGTCGGACTCCAGCGCCTTCCGGATCGAGAACGTGCCGTTGCCCATCAGAGCGTCGGCGTTCTCTTGCGCGCTGCGCTCGCTGACCGATCCCAGCCGAGCCTCGATGATGAACTGGCGCGTATCGGTTCCGACTGACTCGTTGAACTCGATCTCGTCGGGATAGACCCAGATCGCCGGCAGCGGAGCGCCGGGGTTGACGTAGGAGAACACCCCATAGCCGGTGAGCGCAGCCAGGTTCGCCGCGAGCCCGTCGCGGATGTCGGTTACTAGCTCGGTCATCCGAGGTAGGTCTTTTTGATGAAGGGATCGAGCAGCGCCATGATGTGCGGGTCAGACCGACCGATGCGAGCTACTTGGTTGATCTCGATACCGGGCAGGCTGACGAAGCCGTAAACCGCCGAGTCTTTCGTGCGCTTGAGCAGCTGGGCCGCGAGGATCTGGCAGGCTTGCTCGACCTCGTAGGGGGTGGTTGTCCAGCCGAAGCGTCCCGTTACTTCGACCGAGCGTGGGTAGCCCGCCGGTAGCGCGTAGCTGCCGTTCGGGTGAATCCTGACCCGCTCCCAGGGGCGCGACTCTTCGACTGCGTTGAGCGGCTCGAGGACGAAATCGGTGTTGACGGTCAGCGTGGTCTCGAAGGTGCTGTTGCCGTCCGTATCCAGCTTGAGCGATGTCAGCGTGACGAGATCGTGGATCTCGAGCTGCAATCGCGAGGAGGGTGAGTAGTAGAACACCTCATCGTTCGAGGCGTCGTGGAGGTAGAAGTAACGGTGCGTCAGGTTGTCGATCGCACGCGAGGCCGCGGTGATTGCCAGGTCGATGTCCTCGTCCGCATAGGTGGACGTGCTCTGGATGCCGAGCGAGGACTTGAGCTTGGCTTGGGTGGTGTAGTCGCTCATTACTTCCTCTTCGGGGGCTTGCGCCTGGGCACGCCGGGAGTAGCGCTGGCGTCTTCAAAGACGGGCGCAGGCTTCGGTACGCCGCGAGGCACGCCCGGCTCGGCGCTGGCGTCCTCAACGTCGGGATACTCGACCTCGACCAGCTTGAAGATGTGCTCGCGGCCCTTGAGCACGGGATCGCCCTCGAAGACTCGCGTGACGCCCTCACTAAAGACACCAGGAAAGCCCTCGGCAAAAAACGTGGTTGTCGGGACGTAGACCTTTCGGGGCATGGTTCCTCCTATGCTTCCGCTGCTCGCGTGTTGCCCACGACGAGGCGTAGTTGTGTGTGGCCCGCGAGCCACCGCTTACAATTGGGTATATACAGTTCCATTGGTCTATATCTTAGTGCTGCCTGCGGATGTAAAGGAGTGGGGCCGAAGCCCCACTCCTTAGCGTTACTACTAGGTGGTCGCCACCTTCAGAACGCGGAAAGCGTTGGCAGTAGCTACCTTGGCCGAGTTGCGCCAATAGCAGTACAGACCACGCTGGCCGGTCGGATAGTTGGCGGTGCCGCCCACGAGATGCGGGATCAGCTCGACGTTCATGCCGACCTTATCCAGGATCACGTAGTTGCGGAAGTCGCCGATGATCATGATCTCCTCAGCGCCCGTCGTAGTGAGT
>JBAZOP010000141.1 GCA_041648665.1 bacterium
TGCGCGCTGAGGCTCAACCTCCCCGACTGCGGGATCGTGCTCTCCACGCGCGAGTCCGCGGCGCTGAGGGATCGGCTCATGCCGCTCGGGGTGACGCAGATGAGCGCAGGCTCGGCCACGGAGCCGGGCGGGTACTCCAAAGAGGGATCGTCAGGAAAACAGTTTCACAGACAGGACACGCGCAGCGCCGCCGAGGTGGCGGAGATGATTTCCAGGGCCGGCTACGATCCGGTCTGGAAGGACTGGGAGAGGATGACATGACCACACAGCTTGAGTCTGCAAAGAGAGGAACGATCACCGAACAGATGCGCCGGGTGGCGGAGGCCGAGGGACTGCCTGCGGAGAAGGTGCGCCTGGAGATCGCGCACGGCCGCCTGATCATCCCTGCGAACGTAAACCACAGGAACCTGCGCCCGCTCGGCATCGGCATGGCCCTCTCCTGCAAGATCAATGCGAACATCGGAAACTCGGCGCTCTCGTCGGACTTAGGCTGCGAACTCGACAAGCTCTCCTGCGCGATAGAGAGCGGCGCGGACGCGGTGATGGACCTCTCCACAGGGCCCCGCATCGACGATATCCGCAAGGCGATAATCGAGCGATCCGCCGTGCCGGTCGGGACTGTGCCGATCTACGAGGCTGCCGAAGGGGTCGAGCGCATAGAGGATCTGACCTCGGATGCGCTCCTCGAAGTGATCGAGCGCCACGCGCAGCAGGGCGTGGACTTCGTCACCGTGCACTGCGGCCTTCTCGCCTCACACCTCCGGCTCGCGCTCACGCGCACCACCGGGATCGTGAGCCGCGGAGGGGCGCTGACTGCGCGCTGGATGCAGAGGAACGGAAAGGAGAACCCGCTCTACACGGAGTTCGACCGCCTGCTCGAGATCTGTCTGAAACACGACATGTCCCTCTCCCTGGGCGACGGGCTGCGCCCCGGCTGCATCGCCGACGCCTCGGACGCAGCGCAGTTCGCGGAGCTCGACGTCCTGGGAAGACTCGTGAGGCGTTGCCGCGAGGCAGGCGTGCAGACGATGGTGGAGGGGCCGGGCCACGTGCCCATAAACGAGATCGAGATGAACATAAGAAGACAGATCGAGCTGTGCGACGGCGCCCCCTTCTATGTGCTGGGCCCGATCGTCACCGACATCGCGGCGGGCCACGACCACATCGCCTCGGCGATCGGCGGGGCGATCGCGGCCTCGGCGGGCGCCGCCATGCTCTGCTACGTCACCCCTGCCGAGCACCTGGGCCTTCCGAACGCCGACGAGGTCCGCCAGGGCGTGATCGCACACAAGATAGCGGCCCACGCGGCCGACGTGGCGCGAGGGAGGGCCCATGCGACGAACCGCGACCTCTCCATGGCCCAGGCCCGCTATGCCCTCGACTGGGAGGAGCAGTTCAAGTTCATGCTCGATCCTATTGGCGCCCGAAAGATCTGGGAGCGCTCGCGCAAGGCCGAGGACCCAAAGACCAAGGGGTGCGAACAAGACCCCGAGGTCTGCTCCATGTGCGGCCCGAAGTTCTGCGCAGTTCGCATGTCCAGGGAACTCGCTAAATAGTAACCTATTTTATCTATTATATATCATAGTATTATAATGCATCCATCAAGCTCTAGTTGACGTGTCCTATTTCCCCTTTGCATCCCTTTGTCTTTGAATTAAGCAACCTCTTTCAAGGAGTTGCCGAAGACTCCCTTGAAAGGGAGAATAAACGATGTCTACTGACGCAAGGATAATGAAGCTGCGCATGGAGGCGGCGGAGGCATTTGTCCGAGGCGGCGTGGACGCGCCTCAGGACGCCTGCCGACCCGACGAGTTCATGGGCATCACCCCTGCCCGCTGCCAAGTGGTGGCGGTCGCCAGCGGCAAGGGCGGCACGGGCAAGACCTTCGTGGCCGTGAACCTCGCCATAGAGCTCGCGCGAACCGGCCTCAAGGTGGCGCTCATCGATGCAGACTTCGGCATGGCCAACGCCCATCTGCTGATGGGCGTAGAGCCCAGATACGACATATCCAACCTGCTCTTCGCAGAGAGGACGCTGGACGAGGTGATCGAGCACGGCCCCATGGGCGTGAGGATGATCGCAGGGGGCTCGTGCCAGACAAGGCTCGCCATCTGTGCAGACTCGGAGATGGAGCCGATAATGGCCAGGCTCGCCCCCATCGAGGATCAGGCGGATATCGCGCTCGTCGACCTGGCGGCCGGCGTTTCGCAGCGCACCGCGCGGTTTCTCACCTGCGCCCACGACATCATCCTGGTGGCCAACCACGAGGTCACCTCGCGCGCGGACGTCATCTCCACGCTCGGGATGCTCGCCGACACGGTCGGGGCGGCCACGGTGCACCTCGTCGTCAACATGGCGCGCGACCGCTCGCACGCCACCGTGACCTTTCAGCAGATATGGACGCGCGCCAGCCGCATGTGGCGCGGCCGCATAAAGCTATTCTTCGCAGGCTGGATACCCCAGAGCCGCTTCGTCGTAAGCTCGATCATGCGATCGAAGCCCGTCGTGATCGCGCATCCGCAATCCCTGCCGACCGACTGCATAAAGGCCATGGCCGCAAGGATGGGGAAACATCACTCCCTCTGGCGCAGCCGCCAGGTCGGCCGCTGGAGCGCGCCCTCGGCCTTCGCGCCGATCGCCGGCGTGGCCAGACACCCCGTCGACCAGGTTTGACTAGGTCCGGTTTTTCTGTCAGATAGAAGGGCATGAGATACGCCGGCTTCACAAAGCAGGAGCGCAACTTCATCACCCTCATGCGCGCCTGGATCATAGGCTTCCTCGGCCTGGCCGCCCTCTTCGCAGCGATCCCCGTGATCCTCCTCAACTACATAAACGACATAGGCAAGGTCTTCGCCGAATGGCATTCGCCCCCGATCACCCAGGGAGGCGAGCTGTGGCGCGTGCACGCGGTGGTCCTGCACCTGTGCCTGGCGTTCGCCTGCCTCATAGCGCAGGGAAGCGCGCTCAGAAACACGGCATACGCCAGGTTCGTGCTCATCGCCACGCTGGCGCTCGCGATCGGCTGCGGCCTGATGTTTTACCTGGACGGCCCCCAGTTCTATTACCCGGTCGGAGCAGCGGCGTACTGCGCCGTGTTCCTCATCACGCTCTGGTTCTACTCCAGCTCTTCAAAGAGCAGAAGCTGACCGATGACGCCCACTCATGGGAAGCACGATTCATTGATCAAGACCGTCGAGGCCCTGGCCTCAAGGGCGGATGAATTCTTAAGCTCCCCCATGGCGAGGTGGATCACGCTCGTGATGAAGGATGCGATCCAGGGCAAGGGCTCGGACGAGTTCGGCATGGACCCCACGTTCATGGACCTGGCGCGCCCCGTCTTCCAGTTCCTGTATCACCAGTACTTCCGCGTGGAGGTGCAAGGCCTGCGAAACGTGCCCACGAGGGGGCCGGCGATCCTGGTCGCCAATCACGCGGGAGCTTTGCCCTATGACGGCGCCATGACGCACCTCGCGGTCTTCAACGGCACCGGCGAAAGGCGCGGCGTCAGGTTTCTGGTCGACGACTTCGCCTACGACCTCCCGCTCATCGGCACGCTGATCCAGCGCCTGGGCGGGGTCAGGGCGAGCCAGGAGAACGCCTCCAGGCTCCTGGCCGCGGGTCATCTCATCATCGCGTTCCCCGAGGGCGTGAGAGGCATAGGCAAGACCTACGACGAGCGCTACAAGATCAAACGATTCGGCAAGGGCGGCTTCGTGAGGCTGGCCATGCGCACGCGCGTCCCGATCGTGCCGGTCGCGATCGTGGGCTCCGAGGAGGTCCACCCCATCATCTGGAAGTCTCACCGCTTCGCGGAGCCGCTGGGGCTCCCCTTCATCCCCTTCACGCCGACGTTCCCGTGGCTGGGGCCGCTGGGGCTGGTCCCACTGCCGAGCAAATGGAAGATCGTATTCATGAAGCCGGTGTCGTTCGCAAAATGCTCGTCGCGCGACGCGGAGAAAGAAAACCTTGTGCAGAGAAAGGCCGATCAGATAAAAGATGCCGTCCAGAGGACGCTGGATCGCGAGCTGGCCGGGCGAAAGAGCGTATGGGCATAGGGGGAGAGACGAGATGAAGAAAAACAGGAAAGACGAGAAAAAAGAGATGGTCGAGAGGCTCAAGAGGATAGAGGATCAGATCAGCGCGAAGGCCCACCCCATGCAGGACTTCTCCACGCTCAAGATTGCGCTGCTCGACGTGATCGAAGTCCTGAAAGGGATACTGGAGGAGGAAAAATGCTCAAGATAGATTATGCGAACCTCATGTCGGACGCGGTCGGCGCAGGGGACGGACTCACCGGCGCCGAGATCTCGACGCTAGCCGATTCCGTGAAGGCGGCGCACAAGAAGTTCGGCCAGTGGCGCGCAGACAAGGCGGCCGTCTTCTTCGACGTGGTGAACGACGCCGAGATCACGAAGGGGATCCCGGAAAAAGCGACGCTGATCGCGAAGGATTTCGACAACCTCGTGGTGCTCGGCATCGGCGGCTCCTCCCTCGGCATGCGGTGCCTCGCCCAGGCCCTGCTGCCTGCGCAATGGAACCTCCGGACGAAAGAGGCCCGAGGAGGAAAACCCAGGCTCTTCGTCTGCGATAACATAGACCCTGACTCGTACTCGGCCCTGCTGGACATCCTCGACCTTACGCGCACATGCTTCGTCGTGGTCAGCAAGTCCGGCGGCACGACCGAGACCGCGGCCCAGTACCTCGTGGCCAAAAAGCGCCTCATGGATCGGCTCGGCGACGGGTGGCGCAAGAACGTGGTCGCGGTCACGGACCCCAAGAAAGGCGTGCTGCGCGAGATCGTGTCAAAGGAGAGGCTCGACGCCTTCCCCGTCCCCTCCATGCTCGGCGGCAGATTCTCGGTGCTCTCGCCGGTCGGGCTCTTTCCGGCCGCGTGCCTCGGCATGGACATAAACGCCATGCTCGCGGGCAGCCGGGAGATAGCGAAGCTCTGCAGCGCAGCAACGCTCGACGAGAACCCGGCATACAAGATCGGCGCCTTCCACTACTGGTTCGACGCCAAGAAGAAAAAGAACATGAGCGTGATGATCCCCTACGCCGATGCGCTCATGCTCGCCTCGGACTGGTACGCGCAGCTCTGGGCCGAAAGCCTTGGCAAACAGGGCGGCGGCTCCACGCCGATAAAGGCGCTGGGCGCGACGGATCAGCACTCGCAGGTCCAGCTCTACATGGAAGGGCCCAGGGACAAGGTCTTCACCTTCCTGGGTGTGGAGAAGTTCTCTGCCGACGATTCGGCCACGCG
>JBAZOP010000142.1 GCA_041648665.1 bacterium
TTTCGCTTCTGCCTTCCGGTGGGCTCCTTGCTATCTCTCATGGTCGAGCTCCGCGCAGGCGAACGAGCAGGGTCTCGAGCAGCACGCTCGGGTGCTGATCAGGGCGAGCGCCGTGGGCGAACATGTCCTCGAGGGTGGCGGCCACGGCCGCGGGGTCGAAGGGGCCGAAGCGACCGAGGAAGGAGCGCACGACCGCCTCGTCGAAGACGGCGGGGTCGAGGCGTTTCTGGAGCAGCGCGGTGACCTCGCTATCGCAGCGCAGACGGCGAGCCACAGCGCTCTCGGCGATCTGGCGGGGCGAGGGCTCGACAAAGGACTCCTTCTGGCGGCGCTCGACCAGGTGCGAGAGCCAGTCGACGGTCGGCGCGGCCGGCGCCGCGCTGACGCAGGGCTCAGCTTGCTTGGGCTTGGGGCGGCGGTGGGTCTCGACGAGGAAGGGGCGCACGCGCTCGACGAACTTGCCCTCGAGCCAGACCTCGATCTCGGCGAGCGTCTCGGGGTCGAAACGCACCTCGATGCGGCGGCGGCCGAGGGTGGTCTGGTAGCGCTCGCCGAGAAGAGAGAAGACACCGGATTTGTCGGGGCGGCGGTCCTCGCGCCAGAGGAAGGCGTCGCGGAGCTTGTCGTCGTCGGCGAAGCGGATGCGCTCGAGAGCCTTGCGCCAGCGGTCGAGGGGCTGCTCGCCGGTCTCGCCATGCGGCCTGCGGTTATATTCCACGTCGGACCAGGCGACGAAGGCCTCATTGAGCGCGTCCAGGGTCCTGATGCGCGGGCTGGACTTGAGCTCGGCCAGAAAGGCGCTGCGGATGAGCCGATTGAGCGCCTCGATCTTGCCGTGGCCCATCGGCCGCTTGCGGCGGGTGAAGATGGGACGGTGCATCCCGAGGGTGGCGACGATGTGCCGCATGTGCTTGGAGCGGTAGACCTTGCCGTTGTCGTAGTAGACGCGCCTGGGAGTGCCCCAGCGCTGGAGCGCCCGACGAAAGACCAGCTCGAGGGCGGGCAGCTCGCCGCGGAAGCTGAAGCGGCCGTGCAGGAGCAGGCGGCTGTGGTCGTCGAGGAAGGCATAGAGCCAGGCGCGGCGTGACTTGCCCGGTCGCGCAGGGTCGGGCAGCCAGGGTCCGGCGAGCAGGTCGCTCTGCCAGAGGTCATTGGGCGCGGCCGCCTCGAAGCGGTCGAGGTCCTCGGCGTCGGGGGTACGCGCCTTGGTCTGCGACAGACCCAGCGCCCGCAGCGTGCGGTGCAGGGTCGAGCGGCGGACGTGACCGGGCTCGACGAGCTTGGTTTCCTCGGCGATGTGGATGAGCCGGTCGAGCGAGCGCTCGGGCACGTCGCGCTTGAGCTGGGCGACGAGCTCGACCTGCTCGGGCGTGAGCGCGGTGGCGCCGCGGCGCGAACGGACCTGGTCCTCGAGGCCGGCAAGCCCGCCCTCGCGATAGCGGCGTGCCCAGCTGCGAATCGTCTCGGCGGCGACGGTGAGCGGCTGTCCTTGAGGGTCGAGCCAGGTGCGCGAGGCGAGCTTCTCGAGCAGCGGCCGCTTCTGGCCGCGCCCGGGCTCGAGCGCGAGGTAGGCGCTGATGATCTGATAGCGGCAGAGCGCCATCGCCCGTCTGGGGTCGTCTTCGTCGTCGTAGTGGTCGGCCATGGCATCTTTCACCTCCGTGCTGTCCAGCCTGCTCCAGGGACACCACGAGGCCGACGACCTCTTCTGTGGGAACGGATGGGGTCAAGGACTGGCAGCGCGGCGTGCAGTCGGCTACCTTCGTCTCCCAGGAGGCGGGAGCCGCAGAGTCAGATCGGGAATGACCTCTCGGTGGCGCTCATCCTCCCGCGAGCCTCGGCCAGGAGCAGTGCAGCAGGAGTCGATAGCGCGATAGCACCGCCGAACAGCCACGCGAGGGCCTGCCAGAGCCGGCAAATCTCCAGGGGCCGTCGCCAGCGTCGGCGGCGAAGACTGTCAGGCGGATCGAGCCCGCTCGGGAACAGATGCTCGACAGGCCGAGGCTCGCATCTCTCGATCACCGCAACGCGGATGTAGTGCAGCACCTCGTCAGCGCGCGCGACGGCGCGGTCGAGCCAGCGCTGGACGGTGCGAAAACTGCCATGGGTCACCAGCTCGGGGACGGCCTCGTGCCCGCCGAGCAGGCTGCCGCCGTCGAGCCACGCCCAGAGCTTGAGCAGGACGACCAGCGTGCACGACCACACCTGCGCGGCGTCGTCCGGCGGCCGGCTGTGGACGGTGCGCCTGGCCCTCGGGTCGCGCCAGCGCTGCTTCCAGAGCCGGCGCCGGATCAGCTGCCCCGCCTCGAGCATCCACAACCATCGAGGGAAGTGGCCGTGACGATGCCAGCCGGTGCCGGGGCGCTCGCCGTCGTAGCACAGGTCGCCGTCCGGCAGGCGTGAGTACACCCCGCCAGCAACGAACAGGCTGCTCGCCACCACGCCGACAAGCTGCTCGTCGGTGAACGTCCCAGGCACGTCTCCCGGTATCGATCACCGGGACGCGGGACGCGAATTTGGGATGTCAGCCTCTTCAGGCGGGAGTGTTAGCCGGGATCAGACACCTGGCTGCCGCGCTGCCCGCTATGTCACCAGCCCCACTCTCTGCCGACGCCTCATCCGCCGGCGAGCTGGCATGCACTCCGATCGCGCAGGGCGACATCTCGTTTGACACAGTAGTGCTAGTAGCTCCGCACAGTGGTTTTGACCGGTTCGGCCTTCGCCTTGCTCCTCCCGCCGGGTCGCTTCTTCAGGATGGTGGGCCTGGCCTTGAACCGGGCGAGTGGACCTCTGGGGGTGCGCTTGCGCGGCTTCTTCACGATCGTCCTTGCAGCGGGAGCTAGCTCGAACGGCTGATTCGCGGCCGTCGTTTGGATAGACTCCGCCGCCGGAGACGTGGCGGAGGGCTCGACGACCGGGGTCGCGATGATCGGCCCTGCGGCGATCGGCTCCACGGCGGGGCTCCCGGAGATCGGGTCCGCCGCCGCCGGACTCTGGGTGGCCGACTCCAGCACCGGGCTCACGGCCATCGGTTCAACGGCCGGGCTCGCGATGTTCGACGCGGCCGGACTCGGGGCGCTTGTTTCGGCCGCTTCGACTGCGGAAGCGATCGGGCCGGGCAAGGCCGCTTTGGGGTAGGCGCGCCCCATCTTCTCGCGAGCCTTCTCCGTCGTGAAGGTCCACTCGATCGTGGCCTTCGCCTCATTTCGCTGGGTCTCCCACGCAGCAACTTCGGCCCGCAGCAGACCGACATCCTCGATCCGGCGGTCAAGGCACTGACCGCGGAGCACGCCGATCTCGATCTCCGCCATGTTGAGCCAGCTGCCGTGCTTCGGCACGAAGTGGAACTCGAGCCGGCGCAAGATCCGATGCGCCTCTTCGGGCTCGAACGCCTCGTACAGCGCGCCCGGTGTGTGAGTCGAAAGGTTGTCCATGACCACTCGGATGAGCTCCGCGGCGGGGTAGTGCACGTCTACGAGCTCCCGCATGCACTCCGCGAAGTCGAGTGCCCTCCGACGGTCCGTGATCTTCACGTGGCGCCATCGGCGATGCGGATCGATCATGATGAACAGGTTCACGGTGCCGTTTCGTTGGTACTCGGAGTCGTAGCGCTGGAGCTGACCCGGCTTGGCCGGGATCGGTTCGCGCACCTCGCCGATGAGCTGCGTCGGGCTCTCATCGAAGCAGACCAAGGGCCGCAGAGGATCGGGGGCTTCCGCGTAGAGATCGAGCACGTGCTCCATCCGGGCCACGTACTCGCCGTTGATCTCCGGGACACACCACATCTCCTGGCGCCAGGGCTTCAGCTTGCTCTCGCCCAAGCGCCGACGCACGGTTTCACGCGATAGTTCCTCGTGGTCGGTGAGCGCGATCATTACCCCGGCGAGAAGGCTCAGCGTCCAGCGCGCGCGACCGGCCGGTGGCGCAGAGCACGTGGTCGCCACGAGGAGCGCTTCCTCTTTGCCTGAGAGCTTGCGCTTCGCGCCGGGCCGCTTGTCCTCGGTGAGCGCGCGTTCCAGGTTGCCCTCGACGAAGCGCCGCTTCGTGCGGAAGACAGTCGAGGTTCCCACAGACACGCTCGCCGCGATCGCCTCGTCGCTTTCCCCGGCATCCGCTGCGAGGAGAATCTGCGCCCGCTTCAGCTTTCGAGCTGACCTCTTGCCCTTCGCCAGCAGCCCCTTCAGCTCCGCCCGCTCGTCATCGTTCAGCTTCACGCGGTAGTGTACGTTCATGGCCGAAGAAGATCGTAGACCCGGGCAGTTGTCGATCACAAACACCCAGGGCCAGTACCTGGCCTTCATCTACGCCTACTCGCGGGTGATGGGGTGCTCACCCGCTGAGGCCGACATCCAGCGGTACTTCGCGGTGAGCCCACCCACGGTCCACCAGATGGTCCTGACCCTCGAACGAGACGGCTGGATTCGCCGCACCCCCCGCGCCGCGAGGAGCATCGAACTCCTCGTCGATCCCGAGTTCCTCCCGGTCCTCCGTTGATCCGCGAGTCAACCGATCATCTTCACTGTGCGGAGCTGCTAGCCCCACCACATGCAGTCGCTTCCACTCCTTCTCCCTCATCTTCTCCATGCCTCCACAGTTCTCGCGGAGGCGGAAGTTACTCCTGAACTGCTAGTCGGAAGTTTCTGCTGACCTACAACACCCGGTGGGTCGCTCGATGACAGGGACGGCAGCACGGTGGGTCGCTCGATGACGGGGACGGCAGCACGGTGGGTCGGGTCGCTCGATGACGGGGACGGCAGCACGCAAGAAGCTGCTCGAGCGCCAGCGGTGAGCTACTTGCAGCTGAACGCGGCGCCCTTCTCGGCGGGGTCGCAGAGCAGGTTCGCGTTCTGGTCCTGGAAGGCGTAGTTGCTGTCGCAGAGCAGCGCCGGGCTCTCGAGGGCCGTGTTCCCCTGCACCCCCACGTTGATGAGGGTGATGCTGTTCCCAGTCACCTCGAGATTCCCGAAGACGACGGTGTTGATCAGGGTGACGTTGTTGGCGGCCACGGTGAGGTTGCCCTTCACCTTCACGAAGGCGACGGTGGCGCCATTGCAGTTCTTCTCCAGCACCAGGTTCCCCATCACCGTGAGGCCGCGGACGTGAAAGTTGTTGGAGTTGAGCGTGAGGTTGCCCCCGATGACGGTCTTGTCGATGCCGTTGCCGATGAGGGAGACATTCTCCGCGTCGAGCCTCACGTTCCCGTCGATCGGCTTGCCGTCGGTCTCCGGCCCGAAGATGATGA
>JBAZOP010000143.1 GCA_041648665.1 bacterium
GAGGGAAGAGCTGGACACGATCTACAGCGGCCAGGACTCCGCTTCGTATATCGGCGTTGCACCCGCCGGGCTCAGCTATTCGACCTCCACGGACCTGCAGAACGTGCTGGGCGACCTGGACGGTGCCATCGCGACGAACTCGCAGGGCATAGCGAACGAGGCCGGCCTTCGCGCGAGCGCCGATTCGCAAAGGATATCGAGGTCCGGCGACACGATGAACGGCACGCTCACCATGAATGGCACGCTCACCATGAACGCCGGCATCGTGATGGCCGACGGTCAGACCGTCGACGGCTACGACGTCGGAAACGAGTTTGCGGCGCTGAATTCGCGCACCGCGAATTTCGGCAGGATAATCTGGGGCAGCGTTACCGGAGGTATGACCCCCTCGATCATAGGGCCGAACGTAAGCGTCTCATACGTCAGCGTGGGCACATACAGGATCAATTTCAATTCGCCCATGCCCTCGGAGCAGTATGCGTTGATCGCATCGACCAGGGCAGGCACTTCAGAGACTCCAGGGGTGCCCAGGATATATGAGAAGTCCGCGAGCGGGTTCACGGCTCAGATCCCGGGCGCGGTCTCGAACAACTTCGACTTTGCAGCGATAGGCATGTGACTCGAATTCCCTCTCTCTCCGAAGTTCGCGGTTGCTTTTGCCGGTGTTTCCGCTAGGAGGTTGTGCGGCAAATAGGGAGGGATTATGAAAAAGAAAACGGCGTTGGTCGCGATCCTGTTCATCTCGACACTCCTGGGAATGCGTGCGTTCGCAGCCGGTTCCGGAGATCCGGTGGTCTACTTCGACATCCCGCCGGGACTGTTCCAGCAGGCCTGCAGCCAGAAGGTCTGGTCCGGCGTGACCGCGAAGTTCGCCGGCGCGAAGGACATGCGCGACAGGAAGGAGTTGGGCCTGCAGGTCAAGGGCGACGCCGAGATGCGCGTCTATTCCAGCCGGGCGATAGACGAGCTCTTCACCTCCGCGCTGGGCGATCTCTTCGAGGAGTGCGGTATGAACCTGGTCGCCAAGGTCCCTGAGGAGGGGATGGTTATCACGGCGGACATCAGGGAGTTCTTCGTGGATTCGGAGAAGGGCGTGGTCACGGGAAAATCGCGCGCCCAGAGCCTGATCACATTCAACATCAACAAGGGCGGCCAGGTCACCTCGGTCGACGTCGGCATGGAGGTGGACTCCAAGGACGTGCGCAAAAAGGGCATCAAGGGGGTCAGCAAGGCCGCGAACAAGCTCCTGGCCGATACGCTCAAGGCCATTCCTGAAAACCGATATATGAAAGAGATAAGATAAAAAACCGGCAGATAGGTTCAAAGACCTGTTTTCCCTTGATATTAACCGGCTTGGTTGGCAGAGTGCGCTGCCGGTCGGGCGTTTAGCTCAGCGGGAGAGCGCCGCCCTTACAAGGCGGATGTCACAGGTTCAAATCCTGTAACGCCCACAGAATTCAAGTGTTTATAACGATTGACTTTTTGTCGGGTTCATTTAAAAAAATCGTTCGTTTCATGCACGGCCGGATGTGCGGGGCTGTAGATCAATTGGTTGGATCGTCGCCCTGTCACGGCGAAGGTTGCGGGTTCGAGTCCCGTCAGCCCCGCTCATCCGGTCTTTTTTCGACAAAAAAACGCCGGCCCGAAGGCCGGCGTTTTTCTATATCAACTCATACAGGCGTTATTTCTTGTTGCAGTACACGCTGTCGCACTTCTCTTTGTTGCAGCGGATCTTGACCTCTGCGAACTGGTTGTAGGTCGAGCGCATCTCAAGCCTCTGGTTCTCTTTGTCGTACTTGTCGCTGCTCTTGCGCCAGTCCTTCTCATAGATGGTTCCGGAGAACTCCTTGCCCTTGATCTCCTTCTCGATGTTCGCGCTGTTGTAGGTCATGTTGTTCTGGTGTCCTTCGGCCCACGCCTTGCAGGCGTCATACGCCATATCGGCCGGGGCGTTCGCCACGTCGCTGACGCTGCTCGGCACGCTCAGGTTGAAAGAGAAACCCTTTGCGGAGATCACACTGACTGCCGCCACAGCCGCCATGATACCGATCACTACCAATGCTTTCTTCATACCCCCTCCTTTGGTTGCGTTGAATGGGCGAGAATATATTTGTAATCAAAGTGCACGGCAAGCCAAAAACCGGAAGTCGGCTAATGTGTTGATTTGACAAGGCTAGCCGCGGGCTTTAGTATGCGCCGCCATGAATAGCCTCTCCGTTCTGAAGGCGGTACTCCTCGGGGTGGTGCAGGGCGCCACCGAGTTTCTTCCTGTCTCGAGCTCCGGACACCTTGTGATCGCGCAGGAGATCCTCGGCATCGAGATCGAGAACGGGGGGCTGGTCGCATTTGACGTTTGCCTCCACTTCGGCACGCTCGTCGCCGTGATCGCGTTCTTCTGGCGCGAGATATCGGAGATGATCTCAAGCCTCGTCAGGAGGCCCAGCGACGATCGCTTGCGCTCGGGTATGAGCGTGAGGGAGGCGAGGAAGCTCGCGTTCCTCATCATAATAGGCACGATCCCGGCGGGCGTGCTTGGCATCCTGCTGGAGGATTTCTTCGACAGCCTCTTCTCGAACCCGCTCGCCGCCGGATTCATGCTCCTGGTCACGGGCGCTATACTCTGGGGCACGAGGTTCGTGAAGGGCGAGGGTGCGGGGGTCGCGGGCATGGGCGTGCGGCATGCGCTGCTCGTGGGGTTTGCGCAGGCTATCGCGATCATCCCCGGCATATCGCGTTCCGGTTCGACGATCGCCGGCGGACTCTACACGGGGCTCTCCCGTGATCTGGCTGCTAAGTATGCCTTTCTCCTCTCCGTGCCGGCGATAGGTGGGGCGGCGCTCCTCAAGGCAAAAGACTTGGCCGCGCTCTCGGGCGAGAACGCCTTCGCGACCGCCGTGGGCACGCTGGCCGCGACCGTTGTGGGGTTCGCCTGTATCAAGTGGCTGCTGGGCGTTGTGCGCAGGGGGCATATCTCGTGGTTTGCGCCCTATTGCTGGGCAGCGGGGCTTGCGACGCTGATATATATCTTCGTTCGATGAGCTGATCGAACATAACGGATGAGAGGATTGCCATGACTGAACTTGCGATGGGTGCAAAGGAAGTTTCAAGGTTCTCCGTCAAGGCGAGAATCTGGTGGAAGGCCGTGAGGCCGTTTTCATTCCCGCTCTCGGCGATGCCCGCGCTGATGGGCGCGGCGTTCGCCTGGGTCAAGGGATATGATTTCAGCCTTTCGCTCGCAATCCTCACGTTGCTCGGCGCCGTGACCGTGCATGCCGCGGCGAACCTTTTGCAGGATTACTTCGACTACACCGGTGGAATCGATAAGCCGGGGACGCTGGGCGGCAGCGGGCTGCTCGTGGCCGGCATCCTGGGGCCGCGCGCGGTGTTCATGGGGTCGATCGCATGCTTTGCGATCGCCGCCTTGATAGCGGCGCCCCTCATAATGCACGCGGGGGCGGCGCTTCTCTGGATCGTGCTGGCCGGATTCGCGCTCGGCGCAGGCTATGCGGTTCCGAGGCTCGGCCTCAAGTACAGGGCGTTCGGAGATGTCGCCGTATTCCTCGCCTTCGGCGCAGGCATCACCATGGGCTCGTGCTTGATCCAGTCGCGCACCCCGGACCTCTCCGCGCTTGCGTGCGGCATACCGTTCGGGTTCCTCGTGGTGGCGGTTCTCGTGGCCAACAACATGCGCGACGTGAAGGACGACGAACGCGCGCGCGTGGGGACGCTCGCCGTTATCATGGGCGAGAGGGCCACCCGAGCCTTCTACATGGCGCTGGTGATCGCCGCGTACGCCTTTCCGATCATCTGTGTTCAAATGAATATGCTCAACGCCGGCGCGCTGTTCGTCCTCGCCACACTCGCCTCCATGCGCAATCTCCTGCTCTTCGTGTGGAGGGCGCCGGAGGGCGACAGGGACGCCATGGCGATCGCGGTCGAGCGCACGGCAAAGCTCGCGCTGGCCTGGGGCATCGCCATGACGGCCGGGATGGTCGGATGGAGGCTTATCACCGCAGGCGCGTGACGAAAATTGGAGAGATAGGAGATATGTATGCCGGAGACCCTGAGCACGATCTTCAAGAGGAGGAGCGTGCGCAAATACGATGGGAAGCCTGTGCCGAAATACATGATCGAGGCGTTCATCAAAGCGGGCATGGCAGCGCCGTCGGCTGTGAACAAAAGACCGTGGATCTTCGTCGGTATCACCGAAAAGCCTGTGATGGTGAAGCTCTCGGAGGGGCTGAAATACGGCAAGATGCTCGCGGACGCGGGTGGCGCGATCATAGTCTGCGGTACGCCTTGCGAGCCCAGGTCCGGGCTTCCAAAGGACTTCTGGATTCAGGACTGTTCCGCCGCCACTCAGAACATCCTGCTGGCGATCGAGGACGCGGGGCTGGGGGCCGTGTGGGTCTGCGTGCACCCGATCGAGGAACACGTGCGCCACGTGCGCGAAGTGCTCGGCATCCCGCAGGACACTGTTCCGCTTTGCGCGATTTCTATCGGCTATCCCGCGGGCGACGAAAAGCCGAAGGACAAATTCGAGCCGGAGAAGATACGCTGGGAAAAATGGTGAGTTACTTCTTCCTCCACCCCTTCAGCCTCTCGGAGATGTTCTTCTCGTACCCGTTCTCAGTGGGTTCGTAGTAACGTTTTCCCTTGAGCTTGTCCGGCAGATACTGCTCGTTGGGCACGAAGTGGCCCTCGAAGTCGTGGGCGTACTTGTAGTCCTTTCCGTATCCCATCTCCTTCATCATCTTCGTCGGCGCGTTGCGTATGTGCTTTGGCGTGGGTAGCGCCCCGAGCTCGTTCACGTCCGCGAGCGCGCGCTTGTATGACATGTAGCTCGCGTTGCTCTTGGGGGCAGTGGCCAGATAAGTGGCGCACTGTGCCAGCGGGATCCAGCCCTCGGGCATGCCAACGAAGTCAAAGGACTGCATGCAGGAGATCGCGACCTGCACGGCGTGCGGGTCGGCGTTTGATACATCCTCGCTCGCGAATATCACCATGCGCCGCGCGACGAAGAGCGGGTCCTCGCCTGCCTCCAGCATGCGCGCGAGATAATAAACCGCAGCGTCCGGATCGCTTCCGCGCATGCTTTTGATGAATGCGGAGATGACGTTGTAGTGCTCCT
>JBAZOP010000144.1 GCA_041648665.1 bacterium
GGAATCCACCAGCGACAGCGGCGGGAGCATGAAGAAGCGCACAGCCGCCACTCCGATCATCGATCCCGCGAGAGCGCCTATCAGCCCCTCGACCGTCTTGTTCGGGCTGACCTGCGGCGCGAGCTTGCGCCTTCCGAACGCCTTGCCCGCTGCAAGCCCCAGGATATCGCACAGACACGCGGGCGCCAGAGCGATGAGGATGAGCGCCCTTCCCCTCGGCATGCGCAGGATCCAAGACCATATCGGGAAGGCGACGCCGAGATAGACCACGCCCATGATCGCGAGCCCCAGCCTCTCGACGGAGCGGGCGAGATCCTTGGACCTCCACATGAAGAGCAGCGCCAGGACGAAGAACCACGCCGCGACGCCCAGCACCGCGGCCTTGCGCCAGGGCGCCGGCCCCATCATCCAGAGCGCCTGCATCGCGCCCGCGGCGAACACCGCCCAGCGCTCGAACTTATCGTCGAAGAAGATGCGCGAATATTCGGCGAGCCCGGCGAGGGTCATGCCGAATATGAGAGCGGCGAGCCCCCATGTGGGGAGCCACAGCACCGCCGCCAGCACGAGCACTCCCAGAAGAATTGCCGTCACGATCTTCGTCATCAATGCCCCCGGCCTATGCGAGCTGCTCGTCGGTCAAACCGAAGCGGCGCTCCCTGGCCTTGAAGGATTCGATCGCCTTGTCCAGCTCCTGCTCCGTGAATTCGGGCCAGGGTTTGTCGGTCACGTAAAGCTCGGTGTACGCTATCTGCCAGAGCAGAAAATTGCTCACCCTGTACTCGCCGCTGGTGCGAATGAGCAGGTCCGGATCCGGGATGCCGGCGGTGTCCAGGGACTCCGAGATCGACTCGACGGTCGCCTCCGTCGCCCCGGACTTGATGAGCCTGTTGAACGCCCTGACTATCTCCTGCCTGCCGCCGTACGAGAGTGCGACGATCAGCGTGATGTTGCGGCCGCGGGAGGTGGCCTCCACGGTCTCCTCTATCTCCTGCAGCACGTCGGAGGGCAGCCTATCCACGTCGCCTATCACGCGGAAGCGCGTCCCCTCCTTCACCATCTCAGGCCTCTTCGCCAGGAGGAAGTGGCGCATCAGTTGCATCAGGGCCAGGACCTCGTCCGACGGCCTCTGCCAGTTCTCCTCGGAGAAGGCGTAGAGGGTGAGGTACTTCACCCCGCGATGCCGGCAAGCGCGCACGATCGTCTCGATGGCCTCCGCGCCGCGGCGATGCCCCTCCGCGCGCGGGAGATCGCGCTCCTTGGCCCATCGGCCGTTGCCGTCCATGATCACGGCTATATGCTTGGGAACCTTGCGCATCAGACCTGCATTATGTCCTTGTCTTTGTGAGCGATCGCCTCATCCACCTGTTTGATAAAGTCGTCGGTCATCTTCTGTACCCGCTCGTGCGCCTTGCGTTCCTCGTCCTCGGTGATCTTGCTGTCCTTCTTTAAGACCTTGAGCTCCTCGTTGGCGTCCCGGCGCGCGTTGCGCACGATCACCTTGCAGTCCTCGCCGTGTTTCTTGACGACCTTGGTAAGCTCGAGACGGCGCTCTTCGTTGAGCGGCGGCACCGGGAGTCTGATCACCTTGCCGTCGTTCGCAGGATTGAGCCCCAGGTCCGCCTTCTGGATCGCCTTCTCGATCGCGCCGACGGCGCTGCCGTCCCACGGCTGGATGACGATGGTGCGCGGATCCGGCAGGGTCATCGAAGCCATCTGGTTGAGCGGCGTCATCGTCCCGTAGTACTCGACCTTGACGTCGTCGAGAACCGAGAGCGAGGCGCGGCCGGTGCGCAGCTTCGCGAGCTCGTGGCGGAACAGCTCCACCGCCTTCTTCATCTTGTCCTGCGCCTTGTCGAACACTTTGTTATCCATAGATCATCGTCCCCATTTTTTCTCCCTTCACCACCTTCTTCAGGTTCTTGGGCTGAAACATGTTGAAGACGATGATGGGGAGGTTGTGATCCATGCACATCGACACGGCGGTCGCGTCCATGACCTTGAGCCGCCTGGTGAGGACATCCACGTAACTCAAACTGTCGTACCTGATCGCCTTGGGGTCCTTGATGGGATCGGCGGAGTAGACGCCGTCGACCTTGGTGCCCTTGAGGACGACCTCCGCGTTGATCTCGACTGCACGGAGTGCTGCCGCCGTGTCGGTCGAGAAGAACGGGCTGCCTGTGCCGCCCGCGAAGACGAGCACCCTGCCCATGTTCAGGTGTCTGAGCGCCTTGCGCCGGATGAACGGCTCGGCGACCTGCGGCATCGCAGTGGCGGTCATGAGCCTGGCGTCAAGCCCCTGCCGCTCGAGCGCCGACTGGAGCGCCAGCCCGTTGATCACGGTGGCGAGCATGCCCATCATGTCGGCCTGGGCCTGTTCGATCGCGCCGCTGGCGGCCGCGACCGCGCCGCGGAAGATGTTGCCGCCGCCTATCACGACCGCGACCTCCGCCCCGGCCTTCGCGATCTCCGCGATCTCGCAGGCGATCGTCTCGGCCGCCTCAAGACCTATGCCGGACTGGGCGCCGGCGGGGTGAAGAGCCTCGCCGGAAAGCTTGAGCAACACCCTCTTGTATTTCATCTAGTCCTTTAGTCCTTTCTTTTCTCGACCCCCTCGCCGACCTGCATGCGTATGAAGGAATCGATCTTGATTCCGTCGTCCAGCTTGGAGAGCCATTTTCCCACCGTGGACTTGCCCTCGGGGTCGCGGACGAAGAGCTGCTCCTCAAGGCATATCTCGGTGAAGACCTTGCCCATCTTGCCGGTGACGATCTTGTCCATGATCTCGGGCGGCTTTTTGGTGTCGCCCATCTGGGCGAGCATGATCTCCCGCTCCTTGGCTATGACCGACTCAGGAACGTCATCCCTCCTCACGTACTGCGGATGCATGGCGGCGACGTGCATCGCGACCTCGCGGGCCGTCTGCTCGTCGAGCTTGCCGTTCGGGTCCGCATACTTCACGATCACGCCGATCTTGGAGCCCGCGTGTATGTACTGCGCGAGCCTCCCCTTGGGTTCGGCCTCCACCCGGGAGAAGCGGCGGACGCCCAGCTTTTCGCCGATCTTCGCGGTAAGCGCGGTCTCGGTCTCGCGGACTGTGGTGTTGCCGAGGGGGGTGGCCATAAGCGCATCGAGGTCGGACGGGTTCGCGTCGCGCACAACGTCGACGACCTTTTTCGCGAACTCCTGGAAGTCGTCCGTCTTGGTGACGAAGTCGGTCTCGCAATTGACCTCCACCAGCACTCCCAGCTTCGCATCCTTTGAGATGTAGGAGCCGATCAGCCCGTCGGCCGCGGTCCTGCCGGCCTTGCTGGCTGCCCTGGCCATGCCCTTCTTCCTCAGCGTCTCGATCGCGGCATCCATGTCGCCCTTGGACTCGGAGAGCGCCGTCTTGCAATCCATCATGCCTGCGCCGGTCTTCTCGCGCAGTTCCTTCACCATATCAGGTGTTATCGACATCTTTGTCCTCCGTCGCTAATTCGGTTTACGGTTACGGTCCTCAGCTCTCCGTCTTCTCCTCTTTCTCCACGTCCGCCTTTGCGGATGCGAACTTCTCAGCGTCCGCATCAGGCACCTTCGGCTCCTCGCGGCGGCCGACCCACGCCTTGCCCTTTGCCCCTATCTTCTGCTCGCGGACTGCCGGGCCCTTGGGCTTCACCTCCCGCTCCTTGCCCTGCTGCTCCTTCTGCTCGCGGAGCGCCGCCTCGCGGCGCTGCGCCCCCTCGCCGCACGCGTCGGCGACGAGTTTGGAGAAGAACGAGATGGAGCGGATCGCGTCGTCGTTGCCCACGATTATGTAGTCTATGCCCTCGGGATTGCTGTTGGTGTCCGTGAGCGCGACGATCGGGATGCCGAGCTTCATGGCCTCGAGTTTGGCGATGTCCTCGTTGTTGGGATCGACTATGAACACCGCTCCCGGAGTCTTCGACATCTCCTTGATGCCGCCGAGCGAGAACTCGAGCTTCACGATCTCGCGGTCGAGCTTCAAGGTCTCCTTCTTGGGGAGCTTCTCGAACTCGCCCTTCTCCTTCTTGGTCTCGAGGTCGCGGAGCCTTGCGATCGACCGTTTGATCGTCTGGAAGTTGGTGAGCATGCCGCCGAGCCAGCGCTTCGTGACAAAGTACTGGCCCACGCGCCTGGCCTCGGCCTCGACGACCTCCTGTGCCTGTTTCTTGGTGCCCACGAAGAGCACGCTGTTGCCCAGGGCCACGGTGTCGGCGACGAACTTATACGCGCGCTGTGCCTGGGAGACCGTCTGCTCCAGGTCGATGATGTGGATCCCGTCGCGGGCCGCGAAGATGTACGGCCTCATCTTGGGGTTCCAGCGCCTGGTCTGGTGCCCGAAATGCACCCCTGCTTCGAGCAACTCCTTCACTTCGATCTGCGGTGACATCTAAAACCTCCTCTGGTTTGACCTATGGGCCCCCTCAACCGCGCAGGCACCCGGACCATTCCGACATACCCTGCGGAACCATTTCGGGGGGCTTTAGGGATTTCCGGCCTTCCGCCATCGCGATCAGCGGACAAGACGGATTTTATTCAAGAAAAACCCCTTTTCAGAGCCGGATGCGTCTAACATGTAGGGTATCTCTATGCAACAGAAAATCCGCCCCTTTTGCTGCTGTGAAACACACCTGGACGCTAGGAAGCGGGTTTGTTTTCTGATAACATGGCCGCAAATTGAATGATGGCGAGGGTGGTCAGTTAAAGTTGATTATTGATATCGGATATAACCATATGAAAACAAAAACTATAATATTGGCGATGGCATTCTGTCTCAGCATGGCCGCAGCCCTCTGCCCAACAGCCGATGCACAGGGGAGGCCTCAGGGCCCGATGATCGGACCAGCCCCTGCTGCACCGATTGGAAAACCACCTGCCCCACCCCAGTCCCCGGCAACGACTGCTCCGACGAGTGCGCCGGCTTCTATCCCCGCCCCGGCACCCGCGGCGCTCCAGTCCACCACTGACAAGGACCTGGAGCTCTATATGAAGTCCGGCCACAGGGACAAGAAATGGGACGAATACATCCAGTCCGCGTTTCAGAGCTTCGACGCCGAGAATCTGGCCACTGCGGGCATCTTCCTGAAGAAGGCCTATGAGCTGGGTTGCCGC
>JBAZOP010000145.1 GCA_041648665.1 bacterium
CCGATGGACGCGCCGTCGCCGATGGACGCGCCGTAGCCGATGGACGCGCCGTCGCCGATGGACGCGCCGTAGCCGATGGACGCGCCGTCGCCGATGGACGCGCGGGCGCCGATGGAAACCCCATGCTCCTTCAACACCCCGACATCGTCCGTGTTGTGATGATGCCATCCCTGCGTGTTATCCCATAGGTAGATGATGCTCATGCCGTACCTCCGCGGACCGGGATGCGCTCCTCGAGCTTCCGGTCGACCTTCTCGTCGTGCCTGCGGTCCGCGAGGTAACCGTGGCGGCCGTCGTCCTCCGCTTCCGCCTTCAGCATGTCCTCGTGCTTCCTGATCGCGTGGCGGATTGCGTCGATGAGGGATTCATCGAGGACCCCGAGCAGATCGGTCTCGTACCCGCTCAGGTCGACATAGGGCCTCTCCGTGATGATCCGCAGGATCTGGAGCTCGCGCGGGGCCACGCGATAGTCCACGAGCAGCGCCGGGCCCGAGGGGCGCCCGTTCTCGTAGTCCTGGAACCGGTAGCGCAGCGCGTGGTGCCGCGGTTCGGGCGGCTCGGGAAGTACCTCGATGCTGTAGAAGTCGGCCGACAACACGGCCGTAAGGCGCTCCGCGCGGTGCAGCTCGCTCTCGTTGCCGAGACCGTTCGCGTATGCCGAGCGAAGGGTGACGAGCAGATCGTCGATGGTCTTGCGCATCCGCTCGTAGATGACCGGCGGCATCGCCAACTTGATGGCCGCCTCGTTTTCTTGGATAGTACTCATGCGGTCCTCCTTCCCCCCCGCGAGGGGGGCTCGAAAGGCAGTCGGCCGGGTGTGGTTGGCGCCAAGTCCCGGCCGCTGCCGAGGACCGCAGCGCTCGTCAGCGACGGGCGCCGCGGCCCCTACATCCCCAGCCGTGGCGGTGTGCGATCCGCCTCATGCCTCCTTTCGTGGTTCCTCCGCGCCCTGTCTTTCAGCGCGCCGATGAACACCGCCCCGACCAGCGACAGGACTACATATCCCGCCACCACGCAGGCCAGGCCGCCTCCCAGTGCCTTCAGAACGTTCACCACTTGCCTCCGGCCTCTAGGCGCAGGTAGATGAGGTCGTATGCCGAATCCCAACGTGGGGTGAGCTGCCCGTCGCGCCACATGACCAGATAGGGGGTGACGGGGTGCGCGCAGGTGTGTCGCCACCCGAGGCGCGCGGGGCCGAACTCGAGGCCGATGTCCGTGGTCGAGACGAGCTGGGTCGGCCAGAAGTTCAGCTGCCCCGCGATCTGCCACACCGGCACCTGCATCGAGCCGCCGGCGAACAGCGGACCCCAGGACGCCTCCGCGCCGATCTCCACGAGGTAGCTGCCGCCCACGTCGGCGTATGCCGGCGGGTCGTAGACCGCGAGGCCGCCCCGGGGCAGCAAGCCCAGCAGAAGCCAGCCCGAGAGGGCGAGAGCACCGATGTTCATGCCTCACCTCCAAGGTTGAGCCGAGCCGCGCGAGGGTCCCCCGCGGACACCCCGGGGAAGAACCGCTCGCGACAGTCCTCGCAGATGCCGTCGCTCACCGCGCCCACGGGAGCGACCCCGTCCTCGGCAGTCGTTTCCTTCCCGCACCACGCGCAGCGGTGGATCACGCGGCACCTCCCAGTTGATAGCGATTGCGCATCAGGTCTTCGTCGCGATAGAGCGTTTCACATATCCCGGTCAGGTCTCCCCACGGTATCTTCGCGAACACCGTCAGCCCGTACCCGCGCGGCGAGTGGAGGAGACGAATGCCCTGCGCCTTGGCGATGGCGAGCTCGACGTATCTCGCCTTCAACTCGTCCCAGATGACTTTGTAGACAACAGCGGGCCGAGGCGAGGAATCGATGTAGTAACCGCAGATCAGGTAGTCGCAACGTTCGAGGTCGTAGAACCAGCCCATGTTTTTCGTGGGCACATCTTGGATAAGCTCAACCAGGCACCCATCCCACAAGGTGGAGTAGGCTTTCTCATCAACACAGTATGTCGCCTCGGGGAGTACGAGCCGCTTGTCCCCGTCCGTTCTTTGCGAATCGCGATCGGCGATCTTCTCTATCCTGGCCCTCGGCCATCGCGAGGGATAGATGTACTCGTCGGCGAACTCTGAAAACCTGTCAGCCAGAGCCCACTCGCGCTCGTTCCTGCTCATGACTCGTTCCCCCAGGCATCCCAGTGGGCAGGAAGACTTCCTCGCGCGAACAGCTCGATGCGTCGGCCGTTCGGGTACATGCGGTCGATCAGCTCGCGGAAATATGGGGGTTTTACGGAGTGGTCCGTGCGCTCAATGCTTACAACGCTGTCATGGAGCTGCTTATTGTCCGGCAAGCACGAGCCGCGGGTACATATGAGCAGGAACTCGTGCCGAACGCTGTTGTAGTACCCGACGTTGTGCTTGATTTTGTCCCACACGAAAAGCGACTTGTAGGCAAAACCCCACGCACGTATCAGGTCCAGAGCGAACGGAAGGCGCGGCGAGGTCGCCCAACAGAACAGCACCGCATCATCATCGGCGATGCTTTCCACCTCGAGGGCCAGCAGCTCCTCGTCCGCCATGACGGGATAGTGGTTTTGTAGTGTGGTGTCTTGCTCTTCGGTGCTGTGCTGAGCGTTGCCATACTGCCATGGCGGGTCAGCATAGAGGACGCGGAATTTGTGATCTGGCAGGTCGGGCGTTTCTGATGGTTCGGTGAACCTGTCGATCTCTCGGGCGATCCGCATCGCGCCGGCGGTCGTAACCTCGTCAGCAACCGACAGGAACTCCTCGAACTTCTCATCGGGTATGCTTGCGATCTTCTGGCACCTGGCTGCGACGCGCTTGTCGATCCCCTGCTCGGAGTATGACGCGGTCGCATCCTCGGACCGCGTCGTGCCGCGAGCGGTACCTGGCTGGCGTGCGCCGGTAGCTTTCTCACTTTTCCGAAGCAACTCGCCGGCCCGGCGCTCGGCGCGCAGCTTCAGCTCTGCCGCTTGCCGCTGCGCCTCGTCGCTGGCACCCGCCACCTTCATCGCGTAGCGATATGCCTCGGCGGCCTCGGCGATCTTTATCGCCTCGAAGGCGCTCTTCGCCTCGGTGAGCATCCGGGTTCCTTCCGATACCCGGATCAGGGCGTCGACTTCCCTTCCCACGGCGGCTTTCCTACTCGCCGCCATAGCCGGTCCGCTCCATCGCGCGGCGCAAATGGCCAGCCGATCGAGTTTCGGTCGACTTCCCCGGGGCGACTATAATGAGCCTGTCTAGCTCATCTCGATAGACATCAAGCTGATCGCCTGGTTGGATACCGAGGTCGTGAACCCACACGGCGGGCAGGGAGAGAACTGACCCACGATCCCCCCGACGAGACATCTTGTACGTTCTGATTTTGATCATGCGGGATCTCCAAGGCTGAGACCCTGTTCATGATCTGCCAAATATACTTTGTGAGGATTCTCATCTCTTTCGTGATGCGGTTCTGCAACCCGATCGACAAATCGTAAAACACGATTGCCGATCTGCTCTCGAACTCCGACAGGAGCTTCTCCGTGTAGGTTCTTAGAAGCTCCTCGGATGTGGGAGAGATTGCCACGGTGCGGCCCCCTTCTCCCCTCCCATTGACTGATCACAGGTTACCCCCTGTGACCACTTCCGGCAGGTTTGAATTGGACTCAAGTATGTATTATCGGAAGTGATCACACTTCTTTTATACACCCTTCCGGGCCAGTTGTCAATATTTATTTGCCTGCGAGACGAATATTTTTCTGTGGTCGGCCCTGTAGAGATATTGGACATATAAAGTAGGCCAAGAAAGGTCGCCGGTTTCCCCGTGCGCTCGGCCTCCCGACGTGCTATACTTTCCCTGGAGGGTCAGCCATCAGAGACACAGGGGGTTCGGCATGTACCTGCTCCCGCTTCTTCTCTGGATCGCGCTTTCGTTCGTCGTAGCGTCCGTCGCGCGCCGCCGTGGCTTCTCCTGGGGAGCCTACTTCGCCCTCTGCCTGCTTGCAAGCCCCTGGCTCGCCATGGTAACCTTGCACCTCGCGACGCATGCAGAAAGAAACGCACCCGTTCATCCGCCGGCTTGACATCCTGTTCTGGGGTTCCGAGAAGCCTTCCCGCCGGGTCCGCCGGCGCGACTGGGCCCGCATCCTTGAGCTGATCCTCTCGCCCTTCGGCCTGTACTATGGTGCGCGGAACGCGCTCGACGAGTTAGTGACGATCTGGGACACGGTGGCCGCCCGGGGCGACTGGTTCGAGGTCCTGCAGCACGCGGCGGTCCTGACGTTCTTCCTGGCGATCATCCGATCGAGCGTCGACTGGTTCATCCGCGGGTGCAAGACCATCCAGCGGATCCCGGCGAGCGACAAGCCTACTTCATCGCCGCCCAGATCCCGGCGCCCACGGCCGCAGCGATAGCCGCGATCGCGCCGGCCCGCCAGCCGTTACGGCTCCGCTCGAGGCGCTTCGCCTGCGCTGACGCCTCCCGCAGCTTCTCCTGGTACTCCTGCGCCTTCGAGTCCAAGCGCGATTGCAGCTCGTTCACCGAAGCGTTCGATTCGCTCAACTGCCGCTCGAGCGTCGCCACTCGCGTCAAGAGGTCGCTGTAGGATTGCGTCGAGCTGGCCTTGTAGCTCTGCAATTCGAGCTGCGCTTTCCTCAGCTCCTCGGATATACTCTCGTTCACGCCGAGCGCCAGCTTCAAGACGGTCTCGTAGCTCTCCAGCTGCAGCCTGACTGTCTCGCAGTCGGCCCGAAACGTCGTGTAGTCTGCCGCTCCAATCCGCGATGGTAGCGGCGAGCTCTGTGCCGAGAGCGGAAAGCTTGCCAGACAGAGCCACGTTATCGCCACGCAGGCGGACCACGCGAGAGCTCTGCACCGCCAGCGCGATCGCCAGGCCGAGGACGACGGCCCCGGCGATGGCCCACGGTACGATCTTCCGTGCATTCATTTTCCCCCCGTCAGCTCACGGTAGCGATCCCGTAGGGTGTTGACAGCACACCCGAGCTTCCTGGCGATGCCTTCTTTCGTCTTCGTCGGCCACGCCGCGAGGATGAGCTGGTCCTCCTGCGGCGTGAAGTGGCGCCTTCGGTCACGCACCTTGTTCGGGATGTCGTCGAGGATC
>JBAZOP010000146.1 GCA_041648665.1 bacterium
CCCTCGTTCACCACTTGGAATCGCTTGGTCTTCAAAGACATGGCTGCTTGCTCACTTCTTTTTGTCCTTGCCGCGCTTCGGCCTCATCACCTTTATCCTGACGCTGCTTTTTTCTTCCGCTCCGCCGTCTTTCAGCGAAAACAAATAGCTCTTCTCCTTGAAGGATCGCCACAACCCTATGTCGAAGCCCTGCTTCAGTCTCACGATCAGCATTGGGATGTTCTTCGGCAAAAGGCCGCTGTGAGCCAGGACGTCGTAGATGTGTTTCGCCTGTTGCGCGATTATCGATTCATTCAGCTCCTTGTCGATGAAGGCCGAGATCACGAATACGTCGGCGTATATCTTTCCGTCGACCATCAGGTCATGCGAGGCCGGTTTTATGTGCCTGATGGAGGGCATGACCCTCTTGAGCTGGGAGACCACGGCCGCCTTGGCGAGCTCTTTTTCGTCGTGCGTCATGTGCCACGCCCGCGCACCCTGTATCGCGATCGTCGCGGACGCGAGGCATGCGAACGCGATCAAGGCCTTCTTGTGGCTGGATGACGGAAGGCTCACCATGGCCTTGTTTTTGACGACCACGGTGTTCAGCATGAGGTCGGAGATCGTCTTGTGCAAGGGGTGGAGCGCGCCGAATATCGCGACCCCGAGCGCTGTGAGTATCCCCACCAGCTCGAAGATCAGGATCGGCGCTGACTGAGAATCCGACAGCGCTGATATCTTGTACATTGAGAAGACGACCGCGAATGGCGCGAACCTGAGGACCGCGTCTACGAATCCCGGCGCTTCGCCGTCGAGCCGCTGGATCTCTATGTGCATGAGCCTCTTGCCGAGGCTCGCCCCTGCCGCCGTTGCGCTGTCCATCACGCCGAAGTAGAGGGTGGCGAGAACAATCCCTATCCACCAGCTGTTTTCATTAAGAAACCTCAACTGTGCGATCGGCGATTCGGCCAGCAGGAGCCCCACGGCGGCCATGGCCGCGCAGTCGACGGCAAAGGCGGCCACCCTGCGAACGCACACCCTGTACGGGGGCGTGTCCTGGTCATGGCTTACGAGCTGGCGCGTGGCTTCGTGCTGGATGCGCAGCTCGGTCGCAAATCGCGCGTGCTCGGCGGGGTTATGGCCCTTCTCTTCCATGAGGAGTTAATACCACAGGAAAATGCGCATGCAAAGCGCCCAGGGGCCTCTCTCATGCTGGACAAACAGGGCATCATAATTTAATCTCCATGAAAGCCTGAACGGGTCGTTCGAGCTGCCTTTTGACCTGAGACTGGGGGATCTGAATGCCTTCGCAAAAAGTGTCGGCGCAGTTGTTGAGATGGAGTCCTGACAAGGAACTCCAAGGGGTCTTCAAAAAGCCGGAGAAGATAAGGCCCACCGAGGCCATAGTCGGCCAGAAGAGGGCGGTCGAGGCCCTCAAGATGGGGCTCAAGCTCTACCAGACCGGTTTCAACATCTACGTCGCGGGCATGGCCGGCACGGGTCGCATCACCACGATCCGCAGGGCGCTCAAGCAGCTCGGCAAGTCGAAGGCCGAGATCCCCGACCGCTGTTACGTCTACAATTTCGTGGATCCGTCCCAGCCGGTGCTGCTCACCTTTCCCAGGGGCAAGGGCCGCGCTTTCCGGGACGACGTGCATGAGCTCGTCAGGGTGCTTCGCGCCGAGATCCCCAAGGCGATCGAGTCCTCCCACGTGCAGCGCGAGCGAGAACTCATAATCGACCGCTACCAGCGCGAGGAGAAGAAGCTCTTCGAGGATTTTGCCGACCACCTCAAGAAGGAGGGGTTCGCCCTCATCCAGCTGCAGGAGGGCGGCTACGTCGCGCCGACGGTGTTCCCGATCGTGGGCAACGAGGCGGTCTCCATCGACTACCTCGACAACCTGGTCAAAGACGGCAAGATGACCGCCGAGGAGCGCGAGAGCAAGAACAAGCGCTACAAGGAGCTGATGTCCGAGCTGAAGCACGTGCTCACCAAGGCGCGTTCGCTCGGCAAGGAGATGCACCTTGCGCTCGACCGCCTGATGCAGCGCTCAGGTTCGGCCGTGCTCGACGGCCTGATGGACGATCTAAGGGCGCGCTATTCGGACGAGAAGGTGCGCAAGTACCTCCTCAGGATGAAGGGGCACATACTCAAGAACCTCGACGTGTTCGCCGGCAAGAAGGAAGAGGAGCACCAGCAGGGGGTCATAGTCCTGGGCGCACAGCGACAGGAGGACCATTTCTGGTATTACGAGGTCAACCTGCTCTACGACCAGACGCAGGAGTCGGGCGAAGAGGGCGAGGTCCCGATCGTCGAGGAGAACAATCCCAGCTACGTCAATATCTTCGGGGCCACCGAGTACAACGTTGGCCCAGGCAACTACTGGACCACCGACTTTCGCTACATAAAGGCCGGCTCGCTGCTCCGCGCGGACGGCGGCTATCTCATCGTCAACGCGCTCGACGTGCTGCGCAGGCCGCTGGTCTGGGATCAGCTCAAGCGCGTGCTCAAGAAGATGGAGCTCATAATCCAGCAGCCGGAGACCTACTACCAGTTTGCGCCGCTCACGATCAAACCCGAGCCCGTTCCGCTCTCGGTAAAGGTCATCATGATCGGTCCATCCTGGCTCTACAGGCTCCTGTACGCGTACGAGGAGGATTTCGCGAAGACGTTCAAGGTGCTCGCGGACTTCGACGTGACCATGCCGCTCTCCTCCGACTCCGTGGAGAAGTTCGCTGCGGTCCTCAGGTCGGTCTGCGGCAGGGGAAAGCTCAGGGAGTTCAGCTCAGAGGGCCTGGTCGCCATGGTGGAGTACGGCATCGAGGAGTCCGGCCAGCGCGACCGGATATCCACCAGGTTCTCCTATATCACGGACGTGCTGCGCGAGTCGGACTACTGGGCGGGCCAGGACGGCTCCGCGCAGATCGAACGCAAGCACGTCGAGCGCGCGCTCGAGGCAAAGCGCGAGAGGCACAGGCTCACCGAGGAGCACGTGCAGCGCCTGATCGAGGAGGGAGTGATCCTCATCGACTCAAAGGGCTCGCGGATCGGGCAGATCAACGCGCTGTCGGTCTACCAGATCGGCCACGTGAGCTTCGGAAAGCCCTCCAGGGTTACGGCGACCACCGCCATAGGCAGGGAGGGTGTCATCAACATCGAGCGCGAGGCCAAGATGAGCGGGCCCACGCACGACAAGGGAGTCTACATCCTCACAGGATATCTCAGGCACAAATATTCCCAGCGCGAGCCGCTGAACCTCACGGCCTCGCTATGCTTCGAGCAGTCCTACGGCGGCATCGACGGAGACTCCGCCTCCTCCACCGAGATCTACGCCATACTCTCCTCGCTCTCTGGCATACCGATCAGGCAGGATATGGCGGTCACGGGTTCAGTCAATCAGATGGGCGACATACAGCCCATCGGCGGGGTCAACGAGAAGATCGAAGGTTTCTACGACGTGTGCAAGGCGCAGGGCCTCACGGGCACCCAGGGCGTGATGATACCCGTGCAGAACGAGAGGCACCTGATGCTGCGCAAGGACGTGACCGAGGCCGTGAAAAAGGGAAAATTCCACATCTACTCTGTCTCCAATATCGACGAGGGCATCGAGCTGCTCATGCGCAAACCGGCGGGCAAGATGGGCAAGAACGCCGAATATCCTTCGGGCACGGTGCACGGCGAGGTGATGAAGAGGCTGCGCGAGATGAACGAGTCCGTCGCCAAGCTGATGGAAAAGGGCATGGCGAAGGCGATCCACGACGAGGAAGCGAAGAAACCGAAGAAGGCCCAGAGGACTGAGGTTAAGTCGAAAGTCAAAGTCAAGACCAAGGCCAAGGTTAAGAAAACAGCGCGAAAGAGGAAGCGCTAGGGATCAGGAGCCATACATATGGACAATCTCAGCAGGGCGCTTCTCGAATCAGTAGTTTCTCTGCCCACGATGAGCTTTCACGAAACCGCCGTGGCCGCGTTCGTGCGCTGGTACGCCGCGTCGGTCGGCATCGCCGTGAAGGAGGACAGGGCGGGCAACATACTCCTCACCCATAAAGGCGGGCGAGGCGGCGTCACCTTCGCGGCGCACATGGACCATCCCGGCTTTGAGGTCGTGGCTGCAAAGGGCAAGAGGGCCACGGTCGCGCTCTGGGGCAAGGTCGCCCCGAAGACCTTCGCGGGGGCGAGGGTGCGGGTCCATACGGACGATGGGCCGATCAGAGGGAAGATATCGAAGAGGATACTCAAGAAGAAGCACGAGGGCAGGTTCACCTTCGACCTTTCGGCAGCGGGCCGGGTGAAGAGGGGCGATTTCGGCGCGTTCGACGTAGTCCCGTTCAAGATCTCTGGCGATAGGATCAGCGCGCTGGCCTGCGACAACCTGATATCGGTCGCGGCCATACTCGATCTCATGACCAGGTTCGCAAAGGGCAAGGCCAGGGTGAACGTACAAGGGCTTTTCACGCGCGGCGAGGAGGCCGGTTTTTTGGGCGCATTCGCAGCGATGGAGAGCGGACTGATACCGAAGGCCAGCCCGCTGGTCGTGCTCGAGTGCAGCTCCGCAAAGGGTGGTGGCGTGGAGATAGGCGCGGGCCCGGTCATCCGAGCGGGCGATCTCGCCTCGACTTACGATCCCGAGGTTGAGGTCTGGCTCTCCTCCGTTGCTTCTGCTTTGCCCGCAAGCCAAGGTTTCAAATTTCAACGCGCCCTGTTGCAGGGCGGTCGCTGCGAGGCGTGCGTATACGTGGCGAACGGCTACCGGGCGGGCGGCGTGGCGCTTCCCTTGGGCAACTATCACAACCAGGGAGCGCGCGGGTATGCCGCGGAGCACGTGAGCGCAGCCGACTACGACAACGTCCTCAAGCTCATCGCCGCACTCGCGCACAGACCGATCGGCAAGGGGCTCCTGCGCGCAAAGGCGGAGCCGATCAGGAAACATTACGCCGGGCTCAAACGAAAGCTGCTCGGCACAAAATAGCACATCAATCCAAAGGGGGCGAAGATGGACGACGCAGGGGGCGGGACCCAGCTCAAGGGATTGCCGGAGAACGCGTTCAGGGAGCTCAACGAGGGTGAGCTCTTCAGGCCGCTGGTGGGCGATGATGACA
>JBAZOP010000147.1 GCA_041648665.1 bacterium
CGAGCGACGATTAGGCAGGCGGGCCAGCGGGGGCTATTCGGTTTCCGTGATTCCATTTCGTCGCTCGCAGCCTCACCCTGCACGAACGGGCCGAGGTTGTCAAGCGCACCCGACCGCGGGTGCTGTCCTAATTAGGGCACCCGTTCAACCTGCTGCCATGACTGCATCGCCACGTCGGCGGGCTTCAGTATCGCGTCTGGCATGCTCGGCTCTGTACGAACTCGGCGGTTCTGATACCGTCTTGACAAGAAATTCCCAGTCGATCCTGGTCGGGCTTTGGGGCTTGGCGAGGTACGCTGCAACTTGAGCAACAAGTGCCCGCCGATTCACCTCCGGCCGGGTAATGGCCGCTGCAGCCGCGTTTGCCACGGACCAGACAAGGGCCATGGCTTTATTCTCTGGGACGCCCGTGATCTCCGACCAAAACCGGGCTGAAGATGGGCGCAAAACGCCGTCTGCATTCGTGCTGTTCGTGGTCCCGACACAGGTCGCATAATTGAGCACGACGTTGCGCACCCCGGGGTTCTGCTGCAAGCGTCTGGCTGCCGCTCGAAGGTTTTGCTTCATTTTCCCCACGATGTCAGTATTTCGTGTCACGGCTCCGCTCTTCACCACGTAAAGGTGAACGGTTGTTGGGTCCTGCGGGGGCCGCCGCTCGATATCGACACCCTCTGCACCTGCCTTTTCGCAGTCCTTCCCGAGGTCGATGGCCATCGCCTCCAAAGCCTGCCCCCCTGCGGTGACAAAATTCCGGCTATCCCAATCGGCCACCAGGGCGGTTGCCAATTCTTCTGGCGTGCAGTCCCCGTGTTGGGCGCGGCGCACGTAGGGGTTGATCCTACGGACAACCCGTTCCACGTAATTGTCGAGAATCGTCGTCCACTGCGCCGTGTACCAAAAATCGAACTGCTCGACGTAGGTCTGGAGCGCCCGTTGGATTTTCTTCGCGGATGGCCCCGTAGCCCGCGCAAGGCCAACCGATGCCCGAAGCTGTTTGGCTTCCGCAACTGAAACCACGTTGGATCTGGGTGTACCCGTTGGGGCAACAGGCCTGCTTTTTCTCGACATGCAGACATTGTACCCCTACCCAGCGATCAACGGCAATTGCCCGTGTTCCACGGAAAGATGCAAGCGTGTCCCTTTCGTCAAATCGACATGATCTGCTCTTCGGTTTAGAAGCACCAACCGATTCTCGTCATGGACTACCCAGCCCCAAGTCCCAAGGCGTTGGTTGGCTGATACCTTTCGCCATACAGGAGGTTCCGGGCGCGGCGTTCGTTCCCCTTGCAGGTGGGCCAGAATTCGGTCCCCCAAACTACGCGCCAATTGTACCGGAACAGCGTTCCCGATCTGCCGATACTGGCTTCGAGAAGAACCCGCGAATATCCATTCATCTGGGAAAGTTTGGCACCTGGCGCATTCCCGCACCGTCAGACACCGTGTCTCATCGGGGTGCACAAGACCCGTAGAAGAATGGTCGGGCATCGTGAGAATGGTAGGTGCTGGAGAATCCCAGGCTAGCCGGCGCCACCAGCCACCCTTACCGCCTTCGGCATGAAAAGCCCGCCCCATCGTTGAACGCCGAAGTCGGGGGGAAAGAGAACGCCAATTTCCTCCCGGAGGAATACGAGAAAACACGCTGATCTTGAACTCCGAAAGGGGCTGCACGAACGGAGAAGGATCCCTAAGCCCCCTGAAAGCATCCCGGAGGGTTTTCCACCGCGGCCGAGCATCGGGGAAGTGGGTGGGTTGGGGAAGAAAAACGGGATCGGGATTCCGTGCGCCAAGAAGAAAAACTCGCTGTCGGAACTGTGGGACCCCGAAATCCACCGCGTCAAGAACACCCCAGGCGACCGTGTACCCGGATCGGATCAGCTCGGAAATGAACCATCGGAACACCGAGCCCTTGCTCTCCTCCTCGGAAAGAGACCTGTGCCCCATTCCCCGTTGGGAAAGTGGCCGATGATGGAGCGCCACGGAGAGAAACCCCGTAACATTCTCCATGAGGAAATATTTGGGTTCAGCCGCGCGGAGAAGTGCAAGGTAATGGTGCACAACCGAGCCTCGGGTATCAGCGAGCGCACGTCTTCTGCCTGTGGTAGTAAACGCCTGACACGGGGGGCCACCGGCAAGCAAAGTCAGTTCCCCGCGATCCAGTCCAAGATGCTGTAGCCAAGCATTGGGACTGAGATTCCCAAGATCCTCGCACAGGATTTCCACTTTCGATTTCTTGAAACGCTCCCGATTCGCCTCCAGCGTGTCAACGCAATCCCGATCAAAATCCACTGCAGCAAGAGTCGTAAACCCGGCCAGTTCAAGGCCAATGTCCAACCCGCCCGCTCCCGAACACACGCTGATCATTGACCTGCAAGGCATGATTCCCCTCACCACCCCAAGCTACTTACCACGCCCCTCTGACTTCTTCTTCTGTCTGGGCTTGTCCCAGTAGGGACTCTTGCACTTGGGGCAGACCCGGGGTTCCCCCTGGGTGCCCTGCCGGGCAACCCACTGGTGGTCGCATCGCTCACAACGGAATCCGGGAAGGGTGATCTTCGCCATGCCGTCACCCATACCCCAGCTCCCGGGAATCGTCAAGGGGTATATTACTAATGGTATATCCGCAAATGTCAGACCCCGGTGGTAGCCTTGGATCATCAGGAGGTCGGCATGAACTCGCTCCAGATCGCCAAGAAGGTTCAGGTGGTCGCCACCCTGGTTGAGGGCAACTCCATCCGCTCCACCGAGCGGCTGACCGGCGCCCACCGGGACACCGTCATGCGGCTGGGGCGGGATGTGGGCGAGGGCTGCGAGCGACTGCACGACCGGCTGTTCCGGGACTTGCAGGTGAACATCCTCGAGGTGGACGAGCTGTGGTCGTTCGTGGGGAAGAAGCAGGGGCGCCTGCAGCCGACCGATCCGAAGGAATTTGGGGACTCCTACACCTTCCTGGGCACGGACGCGACCAAGAAGGCGATCATCTCCTACACGGTGGGCAACCGGGACAGCACGACCACCCAGGAGTTCTGCCAGGATCTCCGGGGCCGGGTGCTCAACCGGCCGCAGATCAGCAGCGACGGATTCCAGCCCTACATCGCTGCGATCGAAGATGCCTTCGGGGAGGAAGTGGACTACGCCCAGGTGGTCAAGGAGTACTCGGGCAGCACCGTCCTGGTTCCCGCGTCCACCCGGTACTCGCCGGCCCGGGTGAAGTCCATCACGCGCACCCGGATCTCCGGTCAGCCGGACCCCACGCACATCAGCACCTCCTACGTGGAGCGCACGAACCTGAGCGTCCGCATGGGCTGCCGCCGGTTCACCCGGCTCACCAACGGGTTCAGCAAGAAGCTGCGGCACCACCGGGCCTCCGTGGCCCTCTGGGTGGCCTACTACAACCTCTGCCGCGTGCACGAGACGCTGCGAACCACCCCGGCGATGGCCCTGGGCGTCACCGACCACGTGTGGACGATCGAGGAACTGGTGCGGGAGGCTCTGGCCGGCGAGGAGCAGCCCCGCAGCCAACCCCCCAGCAAGCCCGAGCCCCAGAGCATGCCTCCGGCCCCGCAGCCCACCCAGCGCCCCCGGTTCACCGTCATCCAGGGCGGCCGGGCCTAACCTGGCGTCTAACGTGGCCGGATTCCTCGGTGGTGCCAATCTACGATTCCTCTTGACCGAATGAACGTCCTGCGTTAGGCTTGCTCTCGGGAAGGAGTTAGACCCATGGACGACCGAGCGGAAAAGATCCGGGAACTGGCACGGCAGCTCGACGCCGCGGAAGATGAACGGACCAAGCTCACCGCTGAGCTTGATGAACGGATTCGGCTCCTCGAAATCACGTTCAACCTCCTCGTAGGTGGGAAAACGAGCACGAACCCAGGGAAAAGCAAACGTGCCACTTCCGGTGATTCTTCTTCTGAAGGGAAGACCCATGGGGATCGGGTGCTCGCCGTTCTCCGGGCGCACCCTGGAGCAGACAGTGCCACGTTGATCGCGCAGGTGTACGGGGAGGCCACCAGCCGGAACAAGAACCGGTTCCGAGGGCTGATGCACTTCATGAAGGAGCGCAACCGAGTAAAGCGGCTTCCGGGTAAACCGGCGCGCTGGGAGGTCATCGCGAAGGACACCGAATAGCAGACGCCCCGACAAGCCAGTAACTTGTCGGGGCGTTGGCCGGTAAATCAACCGGCTTGCGATCCGTCCGGCCACTGAGAAAGGGACTCGCAAAGCAAACCCTACCTCAGTTGCTCCCGGAGCGCAAGTCCCGAATGACGGGTTGCCACCCCGTCGAAGGAGAGATTGCGCGATGCGCGAGAGGAGAACCACGAGGTAACCCCAGCCCGGCGTACTGGCGCCGGGCTGGGGCTCTGCCCCTACCTGGTAGTTCCTAGGAATCGGTGAACCTCCGTCCGCTCCCGCGTTCATCATGATCCCGGATCGCCCCTGCGCTGTAACCCAACAATAGCCCGCGAATTCGGTGCGCGTGCTCCTCGGGCACGTCGGAGCACTTCACCAGCCAAGCGTAGAGATCAACGACCCACCGAGCAGCCGCGAACCCGCAGTCGGCAAAACCGTCATCCCTGGGGGTCACGAAAGCCACAACCTGTTCACCGAGGGAGATGATCTCCAGCGAGGATGCAGCCCGCAGCATCAACTCCTTGTCGGACCGGATGCTTCCGACAATGGCCATCGGGCGCACGCCCCGGGCCACCAAGTAGGCGGCCTCGGACACGTAGTCCTGGGGCCAGTCGGGCCAGCCGGGATCGGCTTTCTTTGCCAACTTTTTCAAGTTAGGACACCTCGGGCCAAATTAGGACAGCGCCCGACCGCGGGTGCTGGTCAGAACGGGATATCGTCGTTCCCCAGGGCCTGCTTCTCGACTTTCGCCTCGGGGAGCGCGGGGGGGGGAACAAGCTGGTCTGCTGCTGCTGCTGCTGGGCCTGCTCTTCCCCCGGTTGACGGTTTTCCTCCCCGACCGGCCGGCCCGCCCAGCGGAGAAA
>JBAZOP010000148.1 GCA_041648665.1 bacterium
CACCGATGCCGCCAGCGTAGCGGTTCACCGTGCCCCGGTAGCCGCCGATGGTGGCGGTGTTGTCCGCAAGCAGACTTCGGATGGCCTCGCCGCCGAGGGCGACGATGACCTTGGGCTTCCAGCTCTCGAGCGCGGCGACAAGACGCGGCCGACACGCTGCCCACGCTGCCGCTTTTTCTTTCTTCTTCGCGGCATCACCTTCGGGCCACTCGCCCGCGAAGCACGAGATGGCGTTCAAAACGAGCGTCGAGTGCTGCTCGATGCCGAGCGTCTTGCAGATGGCCCACAGGAGACGCCCCGGTGAACCGACGAAAGGCTGCCCAGCTCGTGCTTCATCCTTCCACGGGTATTCGCTCACGAAGCACAAGCCCGACCACGCCTGCTGCGGGAAGTAGCCTGCCACGCAGACGCGACCACGCTTCCCTGCGAGCGGACAAGCACTGCAGTCATGCGCTACGGCTTCCATGTCAGACCTTCCCAGAGCGCGTCCACCGTCGCGAGCCGCTCACCGATCCACCGCATGACCGGCACGGCCATGGAGTTTCCGAGCGCCTTGTACCGTGGCCCGTCGGCGGCTGGCTTGCAGCGCCTATCGATCAGCGTGAAGTCGTCCGAAACTCCTTGAAGTCTTTCGCACTCCCTTGAAGTCAATCTTCTCACCATGACGCCGTCACTGACGCCGTGCATCCTTCGCGGGCCGTTGTTCTCGGTGAGCGTCGGGTGCTCTGCCGTCTCGCGGAAGCCCGACTGGCTCTCCTGAAACGCGACGACCGCTGGCGGAACCGACGCATTGAGCGTGAACTGGGGATCCCCAGGCTCTCCGATGCCGAGCCCAGGATCGCGGAGCCGCACGCGCCCGTCTGCGTCTGGGCCGGGGGTCTGCATGACGCCCTCACCCCGGAGCGCGTCCGACGAGATCGGGATCGCGGCGACAGCTTGCGTGCGACCGGAGCGCAGCGAGTACGCCAACTCCTCGCTCACGTTGGCCCCTACTGCCCCACCTGTGGCGTGGCTCTCGTTGCACGCATCGCCATCGGCAGCACCAGCGTGACTCCCGAGAGCGTAGGCGACGAGCGCGTGCGGGTTCGTCGAGCGCAACGTCGGGTGGAGGTCGCCGTGCTCGCCGCCGCCGTGGACGCCAGCGAACCGACCTGGATCATCGAAGCACGCGACATGGACGCCACGCCCCTTCGCCACGATCGGCGGGCTCGGGTCGCCGGGGTCGGCGCGGTTACGGTTCTCGGGGTGCGTGATCTGCGTCAGGTCGAACGGCACGACGTTGCGCGGCCCCTGGTTTCGGCCACCCTTCGAGTAACAGCTCGCCTCGCGCGTCGTGATCGGGTCGGCGAGCATCGGGATCAAGGTTTCTGTGTCCCCGTCGCTTCGGTATCCGCTGCCACTCGTTCCAGAGCCAGTCGCAATGCAGCGGGCAACTCTCGGCCCCGCCTTGCGGCTCTCCGAAGGATTCCGGCGCAGGCTTTCGGGCTCAAACAGTACCGCCGCAGGTGGTCGCCAGTCTCCAAGATATCCGACAACGAAGACTCGACGGCGCCGCTGCGGGACTCCGAAGAAGCGCGCGTCCAGCACGCGCCAAGATGCGCTATACCCGAGGTCGAGCAGCGTTCGGAGGATGAGCTTGAAGGTTCGCCCGCCGTCGTCAGAGAGAACGCCTGGGACGTTTTCCCAGACGAGCCAGCGCGCTCCGACAGCTCGCGCCAGAGCGAAGCTGGCGAAGAGGAGATGAGAGCGTGGATCAGCCAATCCTCCGCGCTTCCCGGCCACGCTGAATCCTTGACAGGGACTCCCAGAGACGAGGAGATCGACGTGCCCGACTCGCTCTCCGATCGTTGCATGGTCAACCTCCAACAAATTACCGTAGTTCGTGACGCTCAGGAACCTTGTCGCGAGCACCTCACAGGCGAACGGGTCGATCTCGAAGTATCCTGCGCACTCCCATCCGATAGGCTTCCACGCCTGCGTCGGCGCCGAGATGCCGGAGCACACGTCGAGGTATCGCACGACTACATGACCCCGACGCCCAGCTCGGCGGCACGGCGCAGGAACCTGTGTTCCGCGACCGCTGGGCTGAACGGTACGATGTGACTCGGCAGCGGCTCGCAGCCAAGCCGCTGCGTCCAGTGCTCGACGGGCTCGCCGACGAAGAGGTCGCGAGCCTCGGTCGCGAGAAGCACGCGGTCGGCGTACCAGACGTCGGCCGGCACCGGCAGCTCGAGGTTGAACCTGGCCGCGACGGCGGCCATGAGCCGGTTCTCGATGACTTTGAGCACGTCTCCAGCGCCGAGCTGCTTGAGCGTCTCCTTCATGGGCGAGGTGATGTCGCCCATGAAAATCTCGTGGGCGTCATGCAGGAGCCCCCAGAGCGCGTGCTCGGGGAGGCAGTTCTCGGAGACGGCGACGGAATGCTGCGACACCGAGTACATCTCGGAGGTGTGCCCGTAGAACCGGCAGATGTTCGAGAGTGCGTGTGCGATCTCGCGGATGCTGATCTGCTCGGGACGCGGGTGGAGCAGCCAGAACTTCTCATGGCTGTAGGTCTGCATCCAGTCGCCCTGCACCGCGAACTCTTGGTCTTTCACGCCGCCCTCCTTTTCCGCACATGCTTGACCACGACAATCGTAGGTTTCTTGAGCTGCTTCACCGCAGCGGTCACGTCCTCACGGCGAGCGTTCACCGGAAGCCCGAGGTCGAAAGTGAGCTGAGTGAACCACTCCAACCACAGCGTCGAGTCCTCGGCCTCCTCGAGCTCGTTGGCGACCTTGTAGATGTCGACAACGACTTGAGTCTTATCTGCTTCCGCTTGAGAACCATCCACATCAAGCTGCTCAACCACGTCAGCGTACTGGTCGAGCTTCATCGCGAGCGCCCGCAAGTCAGTCCCCATGTTCCTCACCTCGGCCGGGCGCCCGGTGTCGAACCGGCCTCCAAGACGGGATGTCTTACCGCTTGGCGAGTCCCTTCACTCACGCCCGAAAATCCCCGCCCGACCTGCGCCGGGCGGGGCACCACAGAACCGGCCTGTCACACCACGAGAAGATTACGCCGCGAGCTAGCGGGCGACGGGCTTGAACTGCCCGACGCGCCCGTACTCCCGGCCGTCCTTCGAGGCCTCGTAGGTGACGACGGCGCAGACGCGGCTGCCGTCGAAGCTGCGGACGTTGAACGCCACGTTGCCCGAGGCGTCCCGCTGGATGGGCTTGCCGACCGCGTCGGCGAGCGCGTAGAGCGGGCGGGTGTAGGTCGTCGAGAGGCTGTCGGTGATCGACTGCCCCTGCATCGGTCCGGCGACCACGGTGAAGCGGTAGCGGATCTGCTCCCAGGCGTTGCCCTTGTCGCTGACGCCGCTCTTGCGCTCGACGAACATCACCTCGAAGTCGTAGGTGCCGGCCGGCAGGTTGGGCGGCGGCAGATTGGTGACGATGTCCGCGGAGGCGGGCTGCCCCTGCGGCGGGAGCTGCGCGCCCTGCGGCTGCGGCGCGGCGCCCTGCGGCATCCCGTAGCCGGGCGGCGGCGTGTAGGCACCGGGGGGCGGCGGCGGCGGCGCGGCCGGCGGGTACTGCGGCGGCGGCGCGACCGGCGGGGGTGGCATGACCGGCGGCGGCGCGGCCTGGCCCGGCTGGGCCTGGAGCTGGGCCATGATCGCCGCGATCTGCTGGGGGGTCAAATTGCTGATGTCCATCTTCTACGGTCCTTTCCTAGAGGGGGTTTCCAAAGTCCCTCACCTAAACATGCCAGGGCACAGACCAAGGCCAGCGACCTTGCTGGCACCGCGGGTGCCCAGGATCACACACCCATATCGGCGGCAGGCCGAGGGCCTGCGCGAAGACATCGTAGGAGCAGTCCTGCACGGGCTGCTGGAAGCTCATCGCGAGGAAACGCGGCGCCTTCATGTAGAAGACCGGCTTCGAGACTCGCGGAGCGAAGTGGGTGAAGAACGTAGAGCCGTTGCGCTCGGTATAGATGAGCATGTCGAGCTCGCGGGGGAGGACGAGCTTGCCGCCGCGGCCGGAGAGATCGGGCTCGACGGTCGCGACCTGATCTCGGTTGTCCTTGTCCATCGTCACCTTGCAGCCCATCTCGATGATGACGTGGAACGGCAGACTGAAGAGCATGTGGACAGTGCGGTTGTACCACGCGAGGACATCTCCCCACGCCCGGTGCTTGTCTTCCTTGCCGCCTCGCCGCTTCTGCGCGTCCTGCGCCTCCTTCTCGGCCTGCTCGTAGATCATGGTTGCGATGTCCGAGAAGCCGCCCAGGACGATCGTCTGCCACGGGCACTGCTTCATGAGCGCGGCACGGTAGATGTACTCGATCCACTGCTCCAGCTCGACCTTGATCGACACTGAGCCGGGCACGTCCCGCAGAAACGCGGCGTGCGTCGAACCGATGACGACCGGCTGCACGATGAAGCTGCCATCCGGGTGACGCGCGGTGTTGTGCCCGCCCTCGGCGAGCGGGTTAATCAGAAGCGGCGCCGGCCAGGTCATTGACGTGAAGGTCTTGCCGCTGCCGGGATAACCGTAGACTCCGATGCGCAGGAACATCGGCTGCTGCGCTGCGCCCATCTGCTGAAGACCGGCCGGTACTTGCAACGTCATCGGTTGGCTCCCATCGTAAGCCGCTTGTAAACCTCGAGCGTGACATAACAATCGACCCGCGCCCCGTGCATACCGCCGAGCAGGATGCCGAAGTGGCGCGCAAGCGCCCCGAGCGACTGCGAACGGTAACCCTTCTCGGAAACGCCGTAGACGCCCATGGCAGCAGCGACGTCCTTCGTGTCGGTGAGCCGCTTCGCGTGCGGAAGCCTGAGCCCAATGCTCTGCCCGGCGGCGATGAGAAAGCGCACGTCAAACGACGGGTTCGAGCCCAGCCAGCACTCAGCCAGCTCGATGAGCTGGAAGCATGGGTAGAGCACCTCGATGAGCGGGCGCTCGGTCTTC
>JBAZOP010000149.1 GCA_041648665.1 bacterium
CCGCCGCCAGCGCACCGTTTTGGGGCCGAGCCGGAGCCGTTTCGGGAAGTCCCCTAGCCCCGTCTCCGCGCGGGCGGCGAGCCGCTGGCAGGTGCGCTCGTTGACTTTGAGAATCGCCGCGACTTCCCTGACGGTGAGGAGCGACGAGTCACTCGCGGGTGGAGCTGCGTTCGTGTGCATCGTGTTCTCTTTCAAACCCTCCATTCGGATTACTACCCGTTTCGGCGGATGCGTTCAGCCTTTCTCGGCCTCACATAGTCGTTGAGGCCCCACTTGCGGAACTTCTCGGCAAGCTTCCGCACGTCGGCGCAGACCGCCGCCTTGGAGCGGCCGGTCATGCGGGCGATCTCCGCCTGCGTACGTCCCTCGCCCAGCGCCCGGCAGATGGCCCGTTGGGCCGGAGACAGGTCCATCAGAGCCTGCTTCACGTCGAGCTTCGCCTCGTGCGTCTCGGTTCGGCTCAGCGAGAAGAAGTTCTTCTCGGTGAAGACGCCTTTGTCCTCAAGCGACAGCGATTCATAGTTGGCCCGGCGGACGTCGCGCCGCCGGTCGCGTTTCACCTTCATCAGTTGGCGGTCGATGACCGCGATGACGAACGTGCGCTCCGACGAGCCGCCCTCTGCACCTGGCTTGAAGTTCGTCTTGAGAAGCTCCTGAACGATGATTTGCTCGAGATCATCGATCTCGTCCTTGCGGAAATACAGCCGCCTCGCCCTCACTCGAATCAGGTCCACCTTCCAGCGCTCGATGAGATCGCCATAGTCATTTCGCTCCACGCGCCTGTGCCTTTCCGGGACGTCCCGAAGGCACGGGCATTGTGGCGGCCCAGTCTTCGGGAAACGTCCCTACCGACTGGGCTCAAGCGGCGCGGGCTCAAAGGCTCAGGCCGACTGTGGTGGCTCTCTTAGAGTCGTTCGGGTTGGTTCTTCGGGGTGCTGGCTCGAAGGCTCGAACCCCGACATCATCTACTCTTCGTCATCTCCAACGGGGGAAGCGTCCTTCTTGTCGGCCACTTCCATTGTCACCTGGACAGTGTGGCGGCAGTGGCGGCAGAAGATGCCCGTTGTCCCGCGCATGGACAGCGTGCCGCTGACCGGCAGGCGCTTCCCGCAAAGCGGACAAAGCAGCGCGACGGTTTTCTGCTCCTTGGGAGTGTCATTGGTTGCGGCCATTGGCGTCACCTCCATCCTTGTTCCATCGGACCTTCGCTGACACATCCACGGTGTCCGAACGGCGGGTCCTTACAGCTCGGATTGTCGCGCAGCGTGGCCCGCGAGTATCTTGGAAGAGACCTGGAACTGGAAGTTCAGGTGGATGAGACAAGATGTCCCATATGAGATCTCATATGGGAATTGGACCTGCCGCTGGCGCGGTCAGGAATCGAGTCCCTCGACGTCGATCCAGGAGTTCAGGCGGTATCCCGGCCCGCCGCTTTCAATGACGTCCTGGTCGCTGCAACTGACACCGTTCTTTCGGAGCACGTCGGCGATGCGGCGGCGGAGGTATTTGACGTAGCCGGCCACGTCGTTCTGACCCTGCTGGCTCTGCGGATCGAGTTTTCGGGCAAGCGCGTCTCCGCTGTAGGCGGTGCGTTTCCCCTGGGGGTCTTTCTTCGCCAGGAGGCGCAGCGTGTGCCAACTCCCGCGCGCCTTGGCCGTGAGAATGGCGTAGCCGAGCAGGTCCACGCGATCCTCGCGGAAAACGAGCTTGCCCCCCTGGAACGGCGTCAGTTTCTCCGGCTCCATGGGCCGCTTGATGGGTGCAGGCGCCGTTCTCACCTTGGCGAGCACTGGGCAGTGCGCCGGAGCATGGCTGCATCCGCGCTCCAGAGCCTTCTTGATCACATCAGGAAGGGTCCGCCCGCCGCCTGCAGGTCCGAAGGGCTTGCAGATGTAGTCATCCGCCCCTTTCTGCATCATCTCCACCGCCAAGTCCGGCCCGTTCCTGCCGTGACATGTCATGATGACCACCTGTGTAGCACACCCGTCTTCAGGCCACCGTCGAATCTCCTCCAGCAGGTTGATGCCGTGCGTCAGTTCGGCCATGCGCTTGGGTTTGACGGGAATCTCCAAGTCCAGAAGGATGTAGCAATACTTGTTGGCCGATAAGAGATCTCGCGCCTCGGTCTGGTTCGCAGCCCGATCGTAGACGTGGCCCAGCGATTCCAGGTGGTCGTGGACGAGTTCGACGATCTTGTCGTCGTCCTCCACAATCAAAGCTCGGTGCTTGAGCGGTTTCATTCTTCAAGTCGATCCTGCTGCGTCAAGGGCAGCGTGACGGTGACGGTCGTGCCCTGGTCTTCCACGCTCTCTATCGTGATCGAGCCGCCGTGCGCCTGAACGATCTTCTTGGCGATCGGCAAGCCGAACCCGGTGCCGCCCTGGTTCTTTTTGCTGGTCTTGAACGGGATGAAGGCGTCCCGCTTCTCTGCCGGCGACATCCCGACGCCGTTGTCCGTGACGCGAATGGCAACGCAGGCGTTCTCGGCCAATGCAGCCGCGACAGTCACCCGCCCATCGCGATCCACGGCTTCGACGGCGTTCTGGATCACGTTGGCAAAGGCCTGAACGAGTTGGTGGCGGCAGGCATCGAGCGCGATGTGGTCAGGCACCTCGCGGTGCAACTGGATCGCGCGCAGAGAAGTGGCCGAGGTCTTGAGCTTGTCATTGGCAAGCTCGAACGCGGCTTCAACGATATCCCGGAGGTTCTCGCGCCGGAAGTCGCAAGACAGATCCTGCGCATAGCCCTTCAAGTCGTCCAGAATGCGGTTCAGAAAGGCGGCTCGCTCCCGGGCTTTCGACAGCTGATCGAGCTGGCCGTCCTGGGACAAGCCGCTCTTTGCCGCCTGATCCAATGCGCCGGCGAGCGAAGTCAGCACGCCGCGGATTTCATGCGTCGCGGCGCTGGCTAGAATCTCGAAGTACCGTTCGCCGATGCGAAGTGCCCGCTCCGCCGCGGTGTGCCCGTACTTGTTCACGAACCAGTCGTAATCTTCGTAAACGCCCTCAATCTTCTGCTGCTTCTGGGCCTCCACGCGCATCAGGCGCTTCCGCCGGCCCAACGTCCGCTCGGCGGCCTTCCGAACCCACGCGTTGGAATCGCTGGCGAGGCGCGAAATCATCGGATCGAAGTCGTCGGATCGGAGATGCATCAGGGAATCCGCAACAGCCTGTCGCACCTCCCACTTGTCGTCAGCGGACAGAATGTGGAGGAGCCGGACAGCGGACAGGATGATCTCCGGCGGCCGGGCCGCCCGCAGCGTCTGGCCGACCTGCGCGGCCAGTGCCTGCCGCTCCGGCCAGGGCATCGGCGGCGCCCCTGCCAGCAGGCGCTGCAATGCGTTCTCAAGATCGCTCGGGTTCTCGCTCAATGTCCGTACCTGTCCATTCTCAGCTTGAACGCTTCCCGTCCGCCTTCAAGAAGAGTCTCTACGTCCTCGCGGCATTCATCCACCGTTCCGGACCGCCGGAGCGAGCCTTGTTTCCCAGTGGAGTCCAAGACGAAGATTCGCTCGGAATCGCCAAGAACCGGGATGTTGGGGTTGTGTGTGACGAACAGCAACTGCCGCCTCTTCTTCACGTCCGAGACGCTCTTCACCACGGTTTCATAGATGAACCGATTGTCCAGGTTGTCTTCCGGCTGGTCGATCAGGAGCGGGCTCTCACTCTCGAGCAGCAGGATCGGCAGGATCGTCGTGCACTTCTGGCCCGTCGACAAGGACGCTGAGTCCTTGTACGTGGCGCCGTCCAGCAGTTCGATCCTGGGAAGGTCCAGAAGCTCGACCGTCTCAATATCGAACGTGCGCTTCGTGCCGGCCAACGCCGAAATCACCTTCCCCGCCTGCTCGGCGGTAAGCCCGGCAAGGTCCATCAGTCCGTCCGTGTTCCTCTGTCTGATCGTCCGGGCGAAATCGGCGGGCGACATCGCCTTCACGATCTTCTCTGCGGTCAGCCCCGGCTTGACTCCGGAGTTCTTGAGTCCGTCGGCGATCAACTGCTCGTATTCCGCGGTGCTCCCGAACTGCTCGACGGTCACGCGAATAGTGGGAGCCAGCCTCTGGGTCAGCGTGGCGGCGACCTGTGCCCGCAACTGGAAGCGCTGGTCCTGCACTTCGGAAAGCTCCCGCATCATCTTGTCGCGTTCCTCGATCAGGCGGCGCAGTTCCTGGCGCTTCTCATCACACAGGCGCTTCTTGGCAAGCAGGTCGTTCCTCAGGCGTTCCAGGCGCGACCGCTCGGCCACCTGTGCCTGAGCCTGCGTGTGCGCCTCGATCACCTTGCGGAAATCCTGTTCCTGCTCCTGGTGAGCGGTCTGCAGGAGCCGTTCCGCCTTCTCGATCTCGTACAGGCAAATCCTGAGCCGCTCGATCAGCGCCGCCATCGATTTGTTGACTTCGCCGGCGGCATCGAGAGCCGCCTTCCGGGCCGCCATCAGAATGCCTTCGTTGGGCCCGGAAAGAAGGTCGTGCGGAATGCACGTGTTGACCCGCGCGTCCAAGGTCCCGATGTGGGACCCGAAGGTTGACTGGCCCTGGCGATAGGCTTCGGCCAACTCCGCCAGCGCCCGCTTCTCTCGGTCGCGCCGTGCTTTCAACTCGTGCTGCTCGTTGACCTCCTTGGCATCCTCTCCGTGCTCCCCCGCAAAGGCCTTGAGGTTCTCCTCGACCGTCTGTAACTCGCCGAGCCCTTCCTCCAGCTCTGCGATTTCCTGATCCACCCGGAGAATCTCCCCGGCGTTGCCTTCGAGTCCCCGTTTGAGCCGCGTCAGCCGAATCTGAAGCTCGGCGATCTCCAACTCCACGAAGCCGTCGATCAGGAGCAGCTGGAAGCGCGGGTTGTTCGAGATGCGCTCGATCTGGTTCTGGCTGTAGATGTCGGCCGAGAAAAACGCACCCTGGCCCAGGGAAATCCCCGTCGGCCTGCCG
>JBAZOP010000150.1 GCA_041648665.1 bacterium
TTTGATCGAAGCCTCGCAAGATTCGGCGATAGCGGCAGGCTCGCTCAACGGCTTGGGTTCGGTGGTCTCCGGCAGCCTGTCGGCGTTGAGCTCCGAAGCCAGCACCGCAATGTTGGCCCTGGCAGACCCGACCGCGCAGACATACGGCGCGCACCTGGCGCAAACGACCCTGGGCTCCACGCTGAACGCAGCCATCAACACGTACGGCAACGCCGCCTCCTCGATCGTGGACGGAAGCCTCTTCGAAAGGGTGGGCAACGCGGCCAGGGAGATCAGCGGATCGAACGGATGGCAGCTGGGGCTGGATGGATACCAGGCCGCGTCCCTCGGCTACTACGGCGCGAGCAGGGTCTCCCCTTCATTCAGGCGCGCGTTCAACTGGATAGGGCCGGCGTTTGTGCCGGGCGGTCTCCTCTTGGCCGCCAACATAGGCGCCTCTCTTGGCGCAAACCCGGGGTACACCGAGGTCGGCCCGGTAACGTTGCCGCTCAACCTCATGGGCACGGCGGCGGTCGGCGCCGGCTACCAGATCCTGGGGCAAACGCTCATCGGCAATCGCAGCGTACGCGAAATACAGTGGTACAACGTGCTGGGCGCTGCCGGCATCATAAACCTCTACGTCGGGGCCAGCGCGAACTTCGCGCCCCTGCACAAAAGTGAGACCTTCAGCCAGATGGTCGCCGAATCGGTTGGGCGACAGGTCGGCATGTTGCCGATAATTATCACCCACGGCGCGGCCTTGATGGTGAACCCGGGCCGATTCCTGCAGAATAAAGCTGCGAGGCTCCTGGCCTATGATCACGCCGGCAACCTCATCCGCATAGCTTCCGGCCAGTGGGATGGATTCCTGCCGGTCTTGGCCGGCGTCTCCACCGGGTTCCTGGTGACCAACTCGCTGCTCGGCTGCACGTTCAACGATCTGGCCGGCTCAAAACCCGCTGCGCAGAGCTTCAGGACGATGCTCGCAAACGCGAAGGGCGAAGCCGGGCCGGACGTGCTCCGCGCCATGTCTCGCTCGCTCAGGCGCATACCGCCGGCAGCGCCAATCACCAAGATGAGCCTTGATACGCTCACCCTACCGACCAGGGTCTTCATCGGCTCGCTAAGGGGCAAACGTCTGACCAACTATATGCTGCCCGAGGAAAACACATACGCCATGATGCACGACGCGATGATGGCCGACGCAGCGTCGGACGGGCTCAACAAGGCGCAGATGATGACGTTCATCTCTGCAGCCAAGAAGTTCCTGGACAGGCCGGAGGATGCGGACGTGGCTCGCGGCCTCATGATCACGCTCTCGGCCGCAAGGCGCGGGCCGCACGCTAAGGAGATATCGAGCTTCTTTGAAAACAACCGCGACGTACACGCAAGGCTAAGGGTGCCGCGCGAACCTCTCATCCTGCCGAACGACAGGGCCGCGAAGAAGGCGGCCCTCTACCAACTCCTCAAGCATCCGTTCAGGGTCTGCCCTGAAGAGGATGCGGCGCGCGCGCTGCAGCAAGGCTCCACGCTCTATGCCGGCATCGCCCCGCAGCTGAGTCTGGGCCTTGGCATAAACAGCGCGCTGGTATCCACGACGCCGGCCGCCCGCTTTATGCCCGCGACGAACTTGGTCCCAAGAACGATCTGAGAGGATTGTCGTTTGACCTGAAGCTCTATTCGGTTTCAAGCGCCGGCTGCGCAATCGCAGGGACACACTCTCCTTCGCCTTTCGCCTTCTCAGCAGCCAGCAACTCGCGCGCCAACAACGCAGAGAAGAAGATGCACGACGCGGTCAACATAAGAGCCGGAACGGTCTGCAGGAAAACCCACTTACCAATGGCGAACAGCAACGTGTACACGGAGAGGACCCCCCAGAGCCAACAGCGAACATTGCGGTAGAAGTCGTCCGGGCAGGCATAATTCGCAGCGTCCGGCATCTGCACCAGAATTTTTTTCCATAGGAGCGGATATGGCCTCGCCCTCTTGTAGAACTCCACAAGCCTGGAGGTCTCTACCGGTTTCGTGAGGAACGTCACCGTCATCCACGCCACAATCGACACCGGCAATATAATGACGATCTTGTGAGGAAAATCCAAAGATGTCTGCGTCGTCAGCACAATCGACATTATGCCGGAAGCGACCATGGCGGTGACCTCCGACCATGCGTTGACGCGCCACCAGAACCAGCGCGCCGCATAGATCACGCCGAGACCGGCGGTAAACGAGAAGAGGAGCTCCCACATCCCGACGATCGAGTTCATCCCTTTACTGACGAAATACGCAAGCACGAGAATCGTTGCATCGCAAACTTTGGAGGCGCACAAATAATGGCGCTCGGTCTTTCCTTTGGCCATGAATCTCTTGTACAGGTCGTTCACCAGATAGGATGAGCCCCAGTTCATCAGGGTCGATATGGTGGACATGAACGCTGCGAAGAAAGCGGTCACCATCAGGCCCTTGAGGCCCGCCGGCAACACTAGGTTCATCATCATCGGGAAGCCGGCCTCCTTGTCTACGAGGTCCGGGAAGACCACCAACGAGACCAACGCAACCATGATCCAGGGCCAGGGTCTCAGGGCGACGTGTGCGAAATTGAACCAGATGCTCGCGAAGACGGCATGTTTTTCATCCTTCGACGCCATCAGCCTCTGCGCCACGTAGCCGCCGCCCTCAATGTGCGCATCGGACCACCACATTATGCCCAGGTAGACGAAAAGGGTGAAAAAGGGCATCCACATGGAGCCCAGCGGAGGCAATACGGCCAGCATGTCGGCCGTTCCTTGTTCTCCGAATCGCTGCAATAACGCGGTCTCAAGACCGCCGATGCCGCCCACGTGCCGAACGGCAAGCACCGCGAAGACGATCGACCCTCCCATCGCTATAAAAAACTGCAAAAAGTCGGCGATCACCACGCCCCAAAGGCCCGACATGACCGAGTAGACGACCACCACTGCAACGCTGACTATGAGCGATGTCTCCTTGCCTACGGAAAAGAGCGAATCGAGAATTTTCGACATGGCGAGAATTACCCAAGCCAGCTTGATGACGTTGAGAAAGAGCCCCCTGTAGACCGCGGCAAACCCCCTGAGCACAGCCGCTGACTTGCCGGAATAGCGAAGTTCTATAAACTCCACGTCGGTGAGCACGTTGGAACGGCGCCAGAGCCTGGCAAAGAAAAATGCCACCGTCATGGATGAGAGGCAGGTGAGCCACCAAAACCAGTTGCCCGCAATTCCGTTTTTTGCGACGAAACCGGTCACAGCAAGCGGCGTATCGACCGAGAGCGTAGTCGCAACTATCGACGTGCCCGCAAGCCACCATGGAAAATTGCGGCCGGAGAGGAAGTAATCGGAAAGGCTCTTTTTTGCGCGATTCTTATAAAGAAAACCGACAACAAGCATTATAAGCATATACATGGCCAGTATTGTCCAATCCAGGATGTGCATGCAGGCCTCGCTTGATTGTCTTAAAACTCGTCCGCTCCTATCCCAGCGCACATCGATCTGGCAAGCGAAAAATTCGAGCTTCCCTTTTGCTTGTGGGGCTGTGGATAACTACACTTAACATTAAATCCAGGAATGAGACCTAATGCCTGATTTAAAATAATTTTTCTCCGCTCCGTAAACGACAAGCCGTTCCCTTCGCAAAACGAAAAAATTTTTTTGATAATTATTGACCACAAAACCTCCTTGTCTCTTAGCGGGTTGTGGAAAACTCGCAGAAGATATTTTTTTCTGCTTGCACAGGATGCGTTCGCTCAACTAGAGGTGCGCGAGTGACAAATGATCTCAGCAGAGAAAACGCCCATCGGAGATGTCGCCTTCATCGTCGGTTCGAAGTTCACAGAAAAGATAGTTGACGAAAATATGCCGTTCAGAGTTATCCACAGGTGTGGATAACATTGTGAATTTGTCTCCTTATGAACAACATACTCAAACAGCTAAAAGACAAAATACAGAGTAAAATCAGCGACTTAAACTATAACACATGGTTTAAGCCCATCTCCGGCGCAAGCCTGGGTGAAGGCTCGTTTGTCCTCAAGGTCCCAAACAAGTTCATCGCTGATTGGATCAGCGATTATTACAGCGATTTGATCGTGCAAGAGCTCTTCTTGATCACTGATCAGAATTTGAGGCTCTGCTTCGATATCACAGAGGAGCATGAAGCCGCGCCTTTGGGTAAATCCGAACCCGCGACCTATCCGTCTGCGAAAGAGCCTCCCAGGGTTCGATCGGTCGAGAACCTGAACAGCAAGTACTCATTCGACCGTTTCGTCGTCGGCAATTCCAACCAGTTTGCGCACGCTGCATGCAAGGCCGTGGCAGACCTCCCTGGCGGCCATTACAACCCGCTCTACATCTATGGCGGCGTGGGCCTGGGCAAAACCCACCTCATGCACGCTGTGGGCCTCCAAATTGCGAACAGTCAGCCGAATCTCAATATAATATACGTCAGCGCCGAAAAGTTCATGAACGAGCTGATCAACTGTCTGCGCCATGAGCGCATGCATGAATTCCGAAAGAAATACCGCGACAACTGCGACGTGCTCCTCATAGACGATATACAGTTTCTCGGGGGCAAGGAATGCACCCAGGAGGAATTCTTCCATACCTTCAACGCCTTGCATGATTCGCAGCGCCAGATCGTGCTCACAAGCGACAAGCTCCCGAAGAACATCCAGGGGATAGACGAAAGGCTCTGCTCGCGTTTCGAGTGGGGGCTTATTGCCGACATCCAACCCCCCGAACTGGAAACCAGGATCGCGATCCTGAAGAAAAAAGCTGAGAACTCCAACCTCAAGTGCCCGGACGACGTCGCCATGTTTTTGGCGAGCTCCATCAAGAACAACGTGAGGGAGCTTGAGGGCTCCCTGCTCCGCCTCAACGCCTTCGCCTCGCTCACGGGAACACCCGTCACGGTG
>JBAZOP010000151.1 GCA_041648665.1 bacterium
GGGCAACCTGGAGCAGGCCAGGCTTGCGCTGATGGATCTGGCCGAGCGCGGGAGGGGTGGAGCGGAGGCGAGGCTGATCTTAAATGAGATCGAGCGCGCTAAGGCGCCTGTGTCCGGGGCAGAGGAGGACGAACGGACAAGGATGATCATCGAGAAGGCAAAGGAGCTGTACGCAGATGGTCTTGGTTCTATGAAGGCGGGCGATGTCGCTGCGGCGGGCAGGCTGTTTGCCGAGGCATCGAAGATGCTGGATGAGTCGAATGCGTCGGCCTCCTTTGCGCAGGACCTGGCTCGCGCAGCGGCCGAGGCGTCGGATGCCATTGAGAAAAAGTCTTCCCAATCTATTGCCGGCGCAAAGGCGCTCATCGATTCCAGCGAAGAGACGGATGCGCCGGAGGCCGCGCTCGTTTTGAGGAATGTTTGCACTGAGATGGAGGGGGCGCTCCTTGCCGATCCCGGGAACAATCAGCTCCTGGCGACAAGAAATCTGGCCCGGAGAAAACTCGATGCTGCGCTGGGCCGCTGGATCGCCGGGGCGCGGGAGATGGAACGAGTGTCAGGATGCGCGAGTGCAGAGAGGGTGTACGATGAAATTCAAGCATTTCTTGAGGAGAACGGTTTTTCCCAGCGGGTGCGCGGATGCGAGTGACTAAGATAATCATAGCCTCGCTCATCGCGAGTGTCCTCATCCATGCCGGCGCAGCTGCCGCGATCGCCTACGACGGGATCGAGTTCGATGCGCCGGCAGGAGTATGGAAGGAGGTGAGTGCGACCCGCGATCACCTGTATGAATGGCGGCGAACGGACAAGGCGTCCATGATGATATTCCGGCTGATGTCAGGCGACAAAAAGGGACTCGGCCGCGCGATGCAGGCGAGGCTCGAATTTGAAGGGATAAAGGCAAAACAGGGTGTCCTGTTTCACATTGCGCAGAGTGCCGAGGATATTGTCGTGCTGCCGTTTGATTCGACAATGGACCCAATGCAGAGGGGCGCGATCATAGCTGTGCCCGGCGAGAAACGATATGTCGGGATACTGTGCGCTGCGACTCCCGAGGTCTTTCCCGAAGTTTTTCTGGAGTGCAGGCGGATGGCGTTCAGCATGAAGGTGGGGCAAGGCTCAGGCGCTGAGGCCATCGACTATCTGGGGCAGGCAAAGGCTATGCTCGCGCAAGGTCAGTCGGCCGAGATGGTGGCGGCGCACTTGGAGCGGCTCCTCGCCGGGGCGCCGGCGTCGCCGGAGATAGGGCAGATGCGCGAGCGGCTCCGTGCCTTCATCGCAACATCCGGCAAATGAGGAAAAGCGGCGCATTCTCCCCAAAAAAGGGGTCCAAAGACCCCGAATCGCCCTCCTCCGCGGGTGTTCGCCTAAAACATCCGATCTAACCAATTGAAATAATTAACAAATTATCCGGCCCTCTCCAGCAGGTTATGGCCGTAAAATTGCATGCTGTATACCCATACGAAGAATCACATGCGCATCCATCGTATCTTCATAATAATGATCGCTCTCCTCACGTTTACATTTGCTGTGTCAGAAAGAGGAATTAATATCACGTGCTCATTATAACTCGTTGAAAAGATTGAAATGTCATTTTGGGGCCGGGTGGATATTGGCAGTAAAATTGCATATAATACCACTTGGAGGACTCATATGAATTTCAGTCGATCCCTCGTCGCCATCATCTCCATTTTTACCCTCTCCGTCATGGCCTCAGGCTGTATTTACTCGCCTTCGCAGGACGAGGTCGGTTTGAAGAAGATGCAGATGGAGATGCAGTCCTCCAGTCTGGGCTCAGAGGAGGATGCCGATGTCGAGGATGAAGCCGATATCGATGCCGAGGACAGGGATGCGGAGGAAAAGGCGGAGATCTCCAAGGTCGAAGACGATGCGGATTCTTCCTCTCGCACGACCCCTCCGCTCGAGCGCACGAGACCCATCAAGCCGATAGGCGGGCGTGAAGCCATCCCCCTATCCATCGGCGATATATTGATCTCTCCCTACCCGCAGCCAGTTGAGACTGCTGTTACCGTAGGCCAGTATTACTGGCAGCAATTCGGGGCTTCGTCCGATATGGATGGTTTATTCAATTGGACTGTGACCGGCCTGCCCGCGGGCCTGTTTCACTCCATCGGCGCCAGTTACAATCAGGAAGTGACGATAGAGGGCAACCCGACTGTGGCAGGTAGCTATCCGATTACGGTAGGGGTTGCACAGCTTGGTTACTACGAAGAATATTCCTACACCCTAGTGGTTGCGGGCGAAGAAGAGGAGGAAGAGGAGGAGGACCCGTGCTCGGAACAGCTCAAGATAAAGTTGGTGGACATAGGAGACGGGTGGAACATATGCCCTGAAGGATATACGGGGCAGGAAAATTGTTACGATCCGGCGACCGACGCACTTATCGTCACCGTGGGCACTGAGCGTTTGATGAAATTCCAGGTCACCGGGGACAAGGCGCCGTTCACGTGGACGATACAATCCAAGGTCAAGGACTCCTATCATTGTCATATGCAGATGCCTATGGCGTTCAGTCATCCTTACAGCGAGAAGTTCACTGGGATGTTAATGGATCCGGAGAACGCCGACGCTTGTCCGGTTGCGGCGAAGATGTTTTCCGAATGGACCGAGAACTATACTTGGGAACCGCTCGACGGTGTTATGCAGCCGGAGGACGGAGAGTGTCAGGAGCTGCCGCCTACCAGCCTGGAGCCGAGCAAGAAGATCGTGGACACCGATGGCCGGACGCTCAGGCTTGAGGGGGAATTTATCTATGACGGCCCGCTTCCGGTCAGCGGCTCCTCGAGCACGAAACCGCAGGAAATCCTCACCGTCAGTGTTGCCGGGTCGTGCCAGGGCAACTCGGACTCTACGGTTGCTCTCACCTTTGACCTGGATTACCCCGACGATAAGGGCAAGAAGATGGAGGTCGAAATCGATTACATGAATCTCAAGACCTATGGCTCGGGACCTCACGTGAAAACCCAGTTGTACGCGATGGACCCTGTCGATGGCGAGAAGGTGGTCGGCTCTGTGGACATCTCGCTGGCGGGCGAGCCGGGTTGCGGCGATGACGAGTGCGAGCTCGAAGACAAGATCGACTGGGAGAACGATGATTTCGGGCCCAAGGATATCACGGACGTAAAGGTGCATCTGGGGCTCGGGTGGTCCAACTGTTCGCAGCCCTTCAATCCCTTTGCCGGGTGCTGGTCCTCATCCTGCGATTGCTCTGAATACGGCGACATGGACATCCGCGATATCGACTTGAAGACGAAGTACTGGAAGCTTTCGTACGACGATCAGGACGAAGGGGACGACCAGATCAAGAAGAACAATCACAGCGACGACTATATCATCACCAACAAGCCCGGCGTGAAATTCAAGCGCAGGCCCTTCCCGTCGAGTTTCAAGGACAAGTGGGAGGACTGGGAGCCCTGGAGTTACTAGTGTCTATCAGTTTGTTGCCGGTATTGGAGGACTCATATGAATTTCAATCGATCCCTCGTCGCCATCGTCTCCATTTTCGCGCTCTCCCTCTCAGCCTCAGGCTGCGTGTTTTCTCCTGCGCAGGATGAGGTCGGCTTGAAGAAGATGCAGATGGAGACGCAGGTCTCCAACATAGGCTCGGAGGAAGATGCCGAGACTGATCTCGACGCTGATCTCGATGCCGAGGAGCTGGATGCTGAGATATCCAAGGAAGAGGAAGAAGAGGGTTCTGTTTTCGGCAGGATCCCTCCGATGAGAATAGTCGGCTCCATCAGGCCGATAGACGAACGCGAAAACATTCCCATGTCCATCGGCGACATTTCTATCATGCCCTATCCGGATCCGGTGGATGCTACCATAGCCGCAGGCGGGGATTACTGGCAGCAATTCACCGCCTCGGCCTACGGGAACCCTGGTATGTACTTTGCGTGGACCGTGACCGGCCTGCCCGCGGGCCTGACTTATTCCTTAAACGGCAGTTACTCTCAGAACCTGGTTATATATGGCGCCCCGACTGCGGCGGGGAGCTATCCGATATTCCTCAGGGCTGCGCAGTATGCCGACAGCACTAACTACGAAGAGCACTCCTACACCCTCGTGGTGTCGGGCCAAGGCGATGACGACGACGATGACGATGACGACGAGGTGGATGACGGTGATCCGTGTTCGCAGCCGCTTGAGGTCAAGATAAAGGAAATAGGCGAATTGACCATATGCCCTGAGGGATATACGGGCCCGGATAATTGCTTCGATCCGGCGACCGACGCCCTGCCTTCAACTCTGGGCAAGAAGTTTTCTATAGGACTCGAGGTCTCCGGCGGCAAGGCGCCCTATGTCTGGAAAGTCGACAGCCGGGTCAAGGACAGCTTCCATCGGTACAATGCCGGCGAGGGCGAACCTGGGAAGTTTCCCCGCGGGATCACGAACTATGAATATCGCTACCCTGACAAACCCTGCCTTTCACCCGAAGAGGCGGCGGAGATCGCAGCATCGATGTCAATGGGGCAATTCGGATCGTTCTGGCCTGACTGCTCAAAAAGCCTTCTCACGCAGGAGGAAAAGAGAATCTGCGCGCTGATCGGTTGCTCGAAAGATGACTGGCCGAGCGGGCCATACGGATCTCCTGAGCATGAGCTGGCGCTGCAGTGCGTAAGCGGCTTCAACTGCCCGTCAGGCCCGGGGGGCATGTTCGGGCTGACGGAGGGGCAAAGAAAGGCTTGCGAGGAGTACGAGGCCTGGGTGAATAAAAACAAGAAGACGATTGAGTTGCAG
>JBAZOP010000152.1 GCA_041648665.1 bacterium
TCGATGCTCGCGCCTGAATGACGAGGGATTGTGTTCGATCTACCAGGCCAGGCCCGCAGTATGCCGCCTCTGGGGCGCGGCGCTCCTGATACCAAAGGGCCGCGAAGGGGAATGGGGGCTGCGCCCCTCCTCCACCGCGCACGCGTCTGAGGGCGCGATCACCTGCTGCAGCCTGAATTTTCGGGAAGGCGTGAAACTTTCGGAGTTGCCGCCTGCAGATCTCATCAACGCCGAGACCGCCGTCAGCACGCTCGCGGCGATCAACCACGTCTACTGCAAGGCCATGGGACTCGACCCGACGGAGCGCCTGGCCGTCTAGCGCAGAAGGCCTGTGCAGCGCCGGTTTATCTCAGTCTCTACCACCAGGAGATAAAGACGGCTGTCTGCGGCGGAGGCACGCTGGTGAGCGCGGTGAGACCAGAGTCGTCGGCGTTGGCCGCGATCACATTCATCTGATAGTTTACGCCATCATCGACCATCTGCGTGAAGAGGATTTGCGAGCTGTCGGGCGACCATCGGATGACATTGAGGCTGTCGAAGAACACCATGTCGACCATAACCGTGGAACCTGCGGCAAAATCGGTGATGTTGACGGGATTTGCGCCATAGCGATCGGCGACAAAGATATCCAACGGCCCGCTGGTCGGATCGCCGTAGGCATACGCCACCTTCGTTCCGTCAGGAGACCACGTGCCCACGATCCCCATCGTGCTGCCTGAGGCCGCGGTCAGCGGCGTCATGCCCGAACCGTCGGTGTTGGCGATGGCTACGTCCCATAACGCCGCTGCGGCCACCGTCACCGCTCCGGTGATCGTCGTCGCCACGAGTTGTGAGCCGTCAGGATTCACTTCCCAAGCAATGATCGGGCGGTTCGCCACAGGGGCGACCACCGTCTGCACGTTGCTTCCGTCGACGTTGATCGAATACAAACCGAACTCGGATGCGGCGGAGGCCCCGGTATAGTAGAGCTTCGTGCCGTCCGGAGAGAGCAGTTGATAGACCGCCGAGGCCGTCGCGGGCATATTGGTGAGGTTCACGTTGCCCGTGCCGTCGGTGCCGATTGAGTAGATGTCGTACGGATCATCCTCCCCCACCCCTCCGGCGCAATAATAAAGCTTCAAGCCGTCCGGGGAAATCTGAAGGTTGGGACCCATGACGGTCATCGCGGCGGCGAGGTTTGTGAGGTTGGTCAAGCCGGTGCCGTCAGGGCTTACCGATCCGATGTCGTAGTGCGATTCCGCTGCATCATCGTCATTCGTGAATATGAAATAGATCTTCGAGCCGTCCGGGGCCCACTTGAAGACATCCGCGCTATAGTTCGCAGCCCCATTGGTGAGATTGATCCGGTCGGAGCCGTCTGCGTTCATTACGTAGAGATCCTGACGATCCGAGGGATCCCCCGTCGTTCCGATGAATGCAATGCGCGTAAAGTCGGGCGACCAGGATGCTATGAGGCTGAATGAACCCGCAGTCTTGGTGCCGAAGGCGGTGAGGTTGGTCTGGCTTGAGCCGTCCGCGTTCATGCTCCAGAGGTCGAAGGGACTCGTCGCATCGTCCTCACTGAAGGTGAAGAGCACCGGAGTTTCCTGGGTCGTGAACGTCATCACGTAATCGCCGGTCGCTTTGGTGCGCGCATCGGCGCTGATCGTGAAGGTGTGGAGCATGCCGGCCAGCATCGGCGAGTCGGGCGTGAACGTGAGCGTGCGAGTCGCGGCGTCGTATGCGATGGCGCCGGGCACGTTTATCGCCCCCGCGCGCGCGAGCGTGATGTTCGCCGCCGTCAGAGTGGTCTCGTCGAGGTCGGAACCGAAGGTCGCCGTTATCGTCTGGGTCACCGGCACGCCGGTGGCGCCGTCCTCAGGCGTGATCGCAGTCAGCACATCGCCCGCCGGGCTCGTGCCACCGCAGCCGGCCGCGAACAGAACGACCACTGCCAGTCCTGCAATCAACGAATTCTTCATAAAGTCCCCCCTTTTTCAATGAGAGGAGACTAGCACGAACATCCGCGCATGCTCAATAGTGATAATCCCCTCACCATTCATCCTCGTATATCTCGTCCAGATAGTTGTCCAGGTCGAACGACGAGGCCTCGAACATGTTCCCCTCGCCGTTGGAATCGATGAGCTCTCCGCTTTCGGTGTAGATCAGGCGCTCCTCTTCCCACCGCATCTCGGCCCTGATCTTGGGATAAAAGTCATCATACTGCCCAGCCTGCTCAGCGCTGTATTTATCGGCCAGCCAGACGAGATAGTTATCCTCGATCGAAGCCTCGTCGATCGCCAGCCCAGCAGGCGCCTGCTCGCGCGCCTGCGCCACGAGCTTTGCAACCCTCTGCAGGTGGAGCAGAGGGTTGCGAATAACCTCCGAAGGGATGATCGGGTAACCGAGGGCGAAGATCTCGGCGCTGATCTCAGCCATAGGAGCGATGAGGAATACCACGGAGTCGTGATCGAACTCGAAGTCGCCCAGCTTCCGCCACTCTTGCTCCCAGGAGAAGGAGTAGGCGCCCGGCTCCTCCAGGTCGATCCAGTATCTGTCCGCAGGGCCCATGCCGCGCGGGTATACGCCCTTGTGCATGATGGTCTCTATCGCGCCGCGCTCCAGGTAGTGGACGGGCCTGATATCGGTGCCAAGTGGGTCGATGAGATTCTTCTCGAAGCATATGCCGAACTCGCTGCGCCTGCTCACGAGCTTTCTCAGCCCCATGAGCCTGCTGCCCGAAAAAGAGACGGCCCTTTCGCCCTCCATGCGCGCAAAAAAACCCTTGGTCGCCTGGCCCTGGATGAATCTGTCCTGCGCCATGGAAAAAAGGCTCTGATACGGGGTGTATTTCCTTGTGTCGTCGGCGTGGGACCTCGCCATATGGTAGAGCAGACCGGAAGCCGGGGCCGACTGCATGACAGGGGATGCGAAGATGGGGAATGTGTTGGCCATGATCCAGTTTTATCGCCCAAAAGAAAAAATTGTTGCTCGGAAAAATGACCGATCACATGTCGTCGACAGGGGGTTCCTCTTGTCTTGCCCTGTTTTCCAGGAGACGGGAGGCGCCGTACGTTATGGCGGCGATGCCCAATACGACCAAGGCTATCCCCGGGGCGGAGACCGACAACATATACGAACCGATCGCCAGACTCGCGACGCCCGCAACCCCTGCGAGCCCGCCGACTAACTTGCGATTTATCCCGCTTTTGGTCCGAGCCATTACGACGTCCAGGCCCTCCTCCTCGAAGAGCTTTGCGGCCGAGGCCAACATAGTCAACGCCGCGCTCTCCGAGACAATGCCCAGGTCCCTGGCCTCGATCAGCTGCCTTGCAAAGCGAAGCGGCTCCCTCACCCCTATCTGCTCAAATTTGCCGAACTCGCGCAATTCGGCATGTGCCTCGTCAATGCGCATGTCCATGTAACGCCTGCTCCTGGCGATGACCGTGTCCCTGAAGTCCGCGTAGGCCGAAGCAGGCGACCCCTGCCTTGGAAATACCACGCCATTCCTCTCCGGCTCTTCCACTTCGTTCCAGATCCTGGATTGGACGCCGTCCCACGCATACGAAAGCACAGCGCCGCGGCCCGCCCTGGCGAAGCCTATCATCGTGCCGAGCTGAACCGGCAACGAGGAAACCTGAAGTTTGATCGCAAAGCCGCCTATGGCCATAAAAACCCCTGATAGACGATAATTATCCGACGCTCTTAGCGCATCAAAGCCATGATCCGCAAGCTATTTTTTATTGAATTCAGCATCCTGAAGGACCTGAAGGTCACTCAATCACGAAATCAAACGATCGGTTTGGAAAGGGCTCATCCTTCAACGTGAAATGCCACCATTCCTTGTCGTAGCCTGTAAAACCGTGTTTTTCCATTATCGCCCTCAGAAGCGCCCTGTTGATACGCTGCTGCATACCCACGGAGAGGTTCTCCGGATGCGAAAGCTCGCTGAAGCAGTCGAAGCCGGTCCCCATGTCGATGGAGTTGTCTCGAAAGCGCTTGGACGCAGGGAGTTCGCAGCTGAACAATCTCCGACCATCGTCATAGAGCTCCTGCGGCGGGGTCGGCACGGGGACGATCGTGAGGTCCACGGTGCTGCAGCGGCAATGGCCCGACCTCCTGGCGATGAAGCCGTCGCGAAACAGGTCCTTCTTGTCCACATGCGGATAGAATTCCGCCTTCATCCGGTCGTCATCCAGGACCTCCGCCCACGCGACGAACCGATCGACGGCGCGCTGCGGACGATAACAATCATACACTTTGAACGAGAGTGAAAATCGCCTGAGCTCCGCCTGCGCCTCCGCAAGCGCCTTGGCCGCCTTCTCGGTCAAGATGCATTTCGGCGCGTCATAGCCGTCTATCCTCTCGCCGACGAAATTGTGGCTCCCCGCATAGCGCATATCCGTTGCGATGGAGGGATCGATTTCAGAGATGTCGACAAAGGCCGCAGGCCTTTTTGCGGATGCCGTGCCAAAGACAAAAACGACGAGCAGCAAGACGAAGATTGAAACGAATTTCGACGTGAATTTGACTGTCATATATTTTCACCTCCGCCGCCGGTCCTGCGCCGGTCGCCGCGATCCCTATCGCAAGCATCGGGACGTTGCACCAACTTATTGAACTTGCGGCGACGAATTCTCGCGCCTTGACTCCGTCCTGCCCCTCTTCTATAGCCCTCGCATG
>JBAZOP010000153.1 GCA_041648665.1 bacterium
GCGACGCTCGCTCCGGTCCGGGTCGCTGGCACGGCTTACGCCGACGCCTCGACTGTCGTTGCGGCCGGCGACGTGGCGAACCTTTCGATGGATCTCGCCCGCCGGCTTCGCACGCTGCCCCAGGGCGCGACCGCAGACGATGCCGCCGATACTGCGGCCCTGAACCCCATGAAGATCGGTGCCGTCGTCGATCAGGTCGTCGTGGCGGCCTCCGACGCCGACATGGTCCACTTGATCACGGACCTGTACCGGCGGCTCCGGGTCGTTTCCGCGGCCTACGACGACGTTGCGGCGGCCGATCGGGTGAGCGCGAACACGACTGCGGACGACCGCGACGAGAGCGCCCAGGTCTGGGCGAACGAGACGTTGGCGGCGGTGACGCCCGTCTACTACCCCAGCTCGAGCGGGCAGGAGATCGGGAACCGGCCGTGGCTCACGATCCAGATCGGCATCCGCGACGGCACGCTGACCTTCGAGAGCTCGAACGACGGCACGGCCTGGACCGACGTCACGCGGATGGTCGTCGACCGCGGCCAGGGCGGCGGCGGGTACGCCTCGTGGATCGAGGTAGCAGACGCCGCGACGGTCTACTACCAGCTCGAGCTGACGGTTGGCGCGCGGTACGTGCGAGCGCTCTGGACGCCGGATGACGCGACCTCAACCATCATCATCAACGTCATGGCGCGAGCCGCGTAGGAGGCACCTGTGGACGAAAAGACGCTCTACCCCGAGAACTACGAAGAGCCCAAGGCCGAGACGAAGCCGGCGGTCGGTCGCGACACGACCGCCGCGCTCGCGCTCATCCGGGCCGCGGTGCCCGTGGGCGGGAAGCCGCTTCCGGTCGAGGCGGTCCGCAAGCTCGTCTGCGGCGACCAGCCGCAGTACACGACCGTGGCCCAGGGCCCCGACCCCTCTGAGGACATGCCCGCGGCGCTCGTGGCGCTCGCTGCCGGCCAGCCCGTCGTGGGCCCGGTCGCGACCGCAGGCTTCCTGCCCGAGGAGGTCGACGCGCTCGTCCTCCAGGTCATCGAGAAGCGCAAGCCCTCGTGGAAGCCGGCCGCCGTCGCCGCGCTCGAGGTCGAGGAGCTGGTGAAGTGACCGTTGGAGAGGTAATCCGCACGCCCGAGGAGCGGGCCATGGGCCTGCTCTTCAAGCTCGGCCACACGCTCACGAGCCGTGATGCCGTCGAGCGCGGCGGCGCGACCATCGTGGGCACCGGCACCACGTTCGGGCCGGATGGTATGACGCTCAACGGGAGCGGGAACCTGCTTTACAACGTAGCTGGTCCGCAGATTCTGCGGGCCACGCTGACGATCAAGATCGAGTTCACGCTGGGTTTTGCTCCAGACGATGGAATTGAACACTACTTCTGGCGGGTAAGCGCCGGGTCTTTGTACCATTTCTCTGTATTGAAGGGCGCTACTAACGCACTAATTCTATATTGCAACGGTGTCTTTCCGTTCTTCATTGCTTACGCTACGTGGAGTGCGGCGCTCGTCGCTGGAAAGAACACACTGACCATCTCGACGACTTCCGGGGTGTCGTCCGCGTGGTTGAATGGAACGCTTATTGATACGTCGGCAACTGCGTGGACGGCTCAGTTTAGATCTACTGTTCTTGCTATCGGCGCCTCGCATGGTAGCGCGAGCCGCTTCATTGGCACGATCCATTCCTTCGAGATCTACGGCTCTGTCGCCACCTCCACCGACGAGCCGCACCTCCGCGACGGCTCCATTGTCTCCGATATTGACCTCGACAAGTGCTTGGCCTACTTGCCGGGCAAGACCTACTACCGCAACGACGCCGGCCTGTTCGTGACCGACGTTGGCGGGCGAATCGGCGGCACGGCTCTGATGGGCTCGGACGGTGCGACGGCCGCTGCGTTCCCGAAGGTCGCTCGTGAGGCTGGGCTCGTGCGAGGCTTCAGCTTCGACGGTGGCGATCAAGTCAACATGGGGGACGACGATCGGTACTCGTTCACGGATGGGGCAGCGGACAAGCCGTTCTCTCTCGCTATGATCCTGAACGCTGCCAAAGGAACATCTTGGGGCATTCTCGGAAAGGGAACAAACTCCACAAATGGTGAGTGGTGGGTAGCGTACTCAGCTACGGGTTCTCGGCTGTACTTTGGTATCAGCGACAGTGTGGCCACAGCTTACATTGGAAGATATGGGACACTTCCCGCTGGATCGGCACGTAATCGTGCGGTGATCTGTACTTACGACGGGAGTGGATTGATTGGTGGGATACGGATTTACGTTGATTTTGCACGCTTTGATGATACCAACGCGCTATCTGGTGTATATGTCCGAATGCGGAATACGGCTATGCCGGTTACTGTTGGGGCCATAGTTGGTGGAGGGGTTGCTGGGCTTATTGGTTCTACCATCCTCCCCTCTATCTGGGATAAAGAGCTTTCTCCGCTTCAAGTGAAAGCCCTGACTGCTCGCCTGCTCCGACTTGCGAGGACGCCATGAGTGGCCTCAACAGCTTTTACGACTACCTCACCTCGCTCTCGCCTGCGATGGCGACTCTGCTCCTGCGCGGTGGTGTGGAGACGCTCGACAGCTACGCTCGGCCTCGCATCATCACTCCCGGCACGGCTGGTGTCGGCCTCGCCTGGCGGCGTGACAAGAAGGGGTACTACCTCGGGCAAGAGAAGTCGCTCACGGCTGGCGGCGGGTCGATCAGTATTGTTGATAGTGGTGCGGCGCCTGAGCTGCGAGCGACGAGCGGGACGATCTTCTGGACGGCGAAGGGTTTCGCGGCGGTTACAGGAAGCTCTCGTGTAATTGCTAAGGTAGATGGTGGCGGTGTCGCGTGGCAGCTAACTACCAGCGGAGCGAATCTAATAGCAATGACTGGTGGGTCTACTATGACTTCAGCCAGTTTGGCAGAGGCAAATTCTGTAGCGGTTCGATTCGTTACTAGCCAGGTTCCTGAGCTTTTCGCGGACGGTGTGTTTCGCGTGTTAGGCGTTGGGGCTTGTGCTCCTACTGCTGATGATGCTGATTTGTATATGGCAAATGGAAACACACTTGCTACTGGTTCCAAGGACAACGACTACGGCCTATTCATCCTCTTCAACGACGCCATTCGTGGAAAAGGCATTACAAACGAGGAGATCAAGAACCTCCACGAGCTGTGGAGGTCGATCGTCAGCGTCTTCGAGCCCAAGAAGACGATCTGGCTGCCGCGCAAGTCGAGCGAGATCATCACGCCCGCGGCGCTCGTGCAGCTCGTGGGCACGAAGAACGCGAGCTCACTCGTCCTCGACCAGTCGGGGAACGGCCGGAACGGGACGATCAGCGGAAGGGTGACGCAGTCGAAGGGGCCGTGCTGCACGCGCCATCAAGCGCACGGCGCTGGGAACCCGCTCATCGCCGCTGCGTCGGACACCTCGCTCTACCCGAACAGCTTCTCCCTCGAGCTCCAGTACAACGCCCGCTCTCGCGGCCAGTCGGACCAAGGCTGCCTCTGGTCGATCTCGGACGGCGGGACGACGCGGAGCCGGCTCTACCTGGGCGCGGCCAACGTCTGGTACTACGAGGTCGCCTACGCAGGCGCCACAGCTCGCTGGACGTTCACCGCGGGCCCGTACAACGTCGACCACATCCTGACCCTCACGCACGCCCGCTCGGCCGGCTCGGCGCCGGTCGTGAAGGTCGACGGCGAGACGGTCACGGTCACCCAGGCCGTCGCCCCGTCCGGTGCGCTCACGGCCGCGGCGGCGCCCATCGTGAACCGGCTCAACACCGCCGCGCTCGACAGCGACTTCGACGGCGCGCTCATCGAGGAGAAGGAGTTCGCCTCGGTCCTCTCGGACGCGGACGTGCGGGCGCTCTACGTCGCCCAGGCGCTTCGCTGCAACGTCCTCGCGCACCGGACCGACTACCCCGTCTCCGTGGCGGCTGTCGCGGCTGGTGGAAAAGTCGGCCCCTATCGGGTGCTCTCGGGCACACACAAGTGGGATGACGACGGGACGCGGCGCCGGCTGTTGGGGGTGACGGCGGGGTACTTCGCGTTGCGGGACTCGAGCCCGCAGGCTTACGGCGGTTGGTACTGCCGCGCGATGAAGGCGACCGATGCAGGTACCGTTCACATCCCACTCTCTGCGTCTGTTCCGAACAACAGCAGCTTTAGCGGTTATTCTATTCGATTCTCAAGCGCAGAAGCCGTAGAGCTGAATCGGTGGACAACGGGGGCTGTTGTCGTAGTTGCAAGTGCGGCGGCAGCCATCGTTGTTGGCACCGAGTACGAGCTGTTCGTCACCCGCAGGCCGCGTGACGGCTACTTCGTCGTCTGGATTCGTGGCGGCGCCTACGCGACCTGGACGAGCCTGCTGACCGACACCGACACGACGCACACGACGAGCAACTGCCTGGTCGGCTACCTCGACGCTGGCGGCACGCTGAGTGACGTTCGGCAATACCCCAATGGCTCCGGGCTCGTTCCGACCGACGTTCCTGGCCTTGAGGATTGATAGGAGAAGATGATGGACAACCCTACGATGATCCGCTCGATCGGTCAGGTCGCTGACGATGCCGCGAACGTCGCCACCGAGCTCCCGCTGAAGGTCGGTGCCGTCGCCGATGACG
>JBAZOP010000154.1 GCA_041648665.1 bacterium
ACCGCATCCTGGCGGTCCGGACGTGGGTGTTCGCCGCCGCCGAGCTCGCTGCTGCGCGCGGTCTGGATCTGCCGGTCTCCTCCGGCGAGCTCATCGAATCGCGGGATCATCGCGTCCAGGCGATCGTCAAGAAAGCTACCCTGGGCGGTTACGCCGTCGCCCAGCTCGCCCAGCTTGCCCGCGCCAAGGGCATCATCCCCTGAGCTCGCACCTGGCCGCCGGGTCCGAGCTCGGCGTATGTGTACCCACATCTATCGGGACCCTGGCCGCCGAGCTCTGCGACACCATTTCATACCTATTGATACATATAACTACAGTGTAGAGTTAGGTATGGACTATGTGTACCTGATACACCATTGTCATATGTTTGATTACACCTACCGCCGAATGTGGTTATAGGTATGGGGACATGGGGGCAATGTAGGTATGAAAAACCGCCCGCATACCTATCGAACATATAGCACATACTATGCCATGAATCGACGTATACCCTTGAGAAAAAGTGAATATACCTATTCATCGCATCGTTTATACTCTCGAGAGGCAAGAGACATAGGGAAGGGACAAAAGCGACATAGGGTCAAGAAAGTTTGAATAAACCCTAATAGCTTGCGTTTATACCTGTAGAAGAAAGGAGCGATAGGCTAATGAGACTTAGGGATAAAATGGCGATAAGCCGTGGCTTTGACCACGGTAATTTCGTCAATGCCTACGAAACAACGGACTATTCCCGAGCCTGCGAAAAGATCGGGAAGCGCTCCAACAATTTCTTGATCGGTTTTACGGCAGGGTTTTTTGCGTCTTATGAGACGCATGAAATCGATGAATGCGAGCGAGAAAACGTGGAAGCGTGCCGCGCTTTCATGCGAGAACATACTCCTTGGATCGCTGTCGATTAGTTTTCGCGCTTTCGATTGAGGCGCCCACTATGTGGGCGCTTGACTCGGGATCGTGAAAGGAGTGAGGGAACATGACACGGGCTGAAATCGAGCGTGATTACAAAGTCGTCGATGGCCGGATCTGTTCGCCTGGTAAATTCGAGGGAGAGATGGTGTACGCTCCGTTTTATTATCAGGCAATGCTCGAAGGCATGGCAGATCGTGACGATGGCCCCGAATACGGTTTTCATGTGCTGCCTGAAGATCGCGCAGAATTCCCTGAACTTGGCGATCGTCAGGAAATCGATTTCTATGAAAGAAACGATGGTTTTATCTGCGAAGTCTGATCTTTCATAGTGCTCCAGTGTCGCGGCCCGACGAGCTCGGGCCGCGGAGCGGGATCACTACGAAAGTAGAAAGGAGCGAGGGAACATGGCGTTTATGGTGCCAGAGTATGTGAAAGGTCGGTTCGCAACGGTTCGTGATTCTCGTGACGAATGGTTGTGGACCGGACCCGCCGAGTATTACTCGGAAAAAGACTTTCCGGCGGGGCACGAAGTAGAGTATTTGGAAGGCTGGTTTTGTCACCTTTCCGCCCCGGGCTACATGGATCAAACGGAGTGGAGCGGCCCGTTTGATACGGAGGAGAAAGCACGTGAGGCGCTTTCCGCCGAATGGAATTGCGACCCGGATACGGGTGATGATCTCGAGGAAAGCGAAGAATAGCCTGGCCTTCATAGTGCGCCAGTGTCATGGCCTGACGGTGTCAGGCCATGGAACGGGATCACTACGAAAGAGAGGGATTGTCATGGCGCGTAAGGTGCCCGAAAAGGGTTACTTCATAGTGTGCGAGATCGAATTCATGAATCATATCGACGAAAGTTTCACGGTCACACCGAAAAGTGATAAGGTGCGCCGTGAATTCGCCGGCATACACCACTGTAAAGTGTCCAGTGTCAAGCTCGAATTCGTAAACTGTTACGATGCCAGCGAATACGAATCGGATTTCGGATTCACATCGAAGGATCTCGAGGATATGCGTTCGGGCTGGCATGTCAACAAGCTCGTTTCTCGCTCGACTTTCGACGAACGCTTTGAACAGTATTACGAGTCTGAAACGGTTTATTACGGTCGAAAACTTTGAATAAACAGGCGCTGCTAGCGTCTGAATATTAGGACGAGAAAAGAGAGGGACCAATGGCACACAATCGTGAAGAGGATGGATACCGGCAGTCAATGAGTTTCGGCGTCATGCCGACTCGCGCGGCCTTTGACCTCGCGTTCTCGGAAGAATGTGAGTCGGGATACGAGATCACGATCCCGCCCGGCAATGACGATCTCCCGGTGCTTATCGCCGCAATGGAGCTCGCTGGAAGGCGCGGAATCAAAATGCCGGAGACCCGTGGCATCGAAGCGCGCGATCCAGTAAGGCATTATCGCGACGCGGTAACGTTCGATGTATCTCAGCTCTGGGCGCTTGTTCAAGCCCTGTTCGATCTCGGTGACGGCTCTGAGATCAGGGGTTGCGATGGGGAAGAGATCGCAGAAGATCAGACTCCGGAGGGGCTCGCGAGTTCGATCATGGATACACTCGGTTTTGAGTGGATCTAGGTGAATAAAAGACGCTTGAAAGCGTCCTAACATACGAGCTCGAAAACGGATGAACGCGGCGCGACTCCCGAGGTGATTCGGGCCGCGTGATTCGGGGTTGAGCAAGGAAAAGAGGGAATCATGAAAGCGCGAACAATCGATATCGAGACGATCGTGAAGTGTTACCACAGCATGGTGCCGACGGGACACTGGTTCGACCGTGACACATGCCGATTCTTCGGGTGTCGCTTGCCCAGGGTGGCATACGTGCGAGACGACGGAGTTTCATTCTTCGTCACGTCGGAAGATAACTTCGATCGCACGGCGCGACTCTACACGGTCCGCGTGCAAACCAACGATGGTGAGATCGATACCGTCGGTGACTTTCAAGCCTACCGCGACGGTGCGACGGCGCGCAAGCTAGCGCGACGGCTCGCGACGGCGAGCTTGATCGATTAGAGGTGTAATAGAGGGATTATGCCGACGGTGCCCTATCCCTCGGGCGATCCCGACCGTCGGCGCCTTTTCAGAGCTCACGAGCACTTTGCTCGCGGGTTGCGAAAAGATCGTGCGGGATCGTGGCCGGATGAAAGTGAGGGAACGTGGAAAAGTTTATCACATTGCGGGACGACACCGATTTATTGTTGGCCCTCGAGATCGGGCCGCGCAAATTCGCCTTTGTTGAGATCATGGATATGGACGACGCTTGTGGTCGCGATAATGAGGGGTATCCTCGTTATCTCGGCGATGTGGCGATCGTCGATCTCGAGGCGATCGGTCCTAGCAACATCGCGAGCGCGATGAAATCGTGTGGTTGGGAAGGTATGCCCAGTACACCGATCGCCGTCGCGGAGGCGTGCTATCAGTACGGTGTCAAGGCGCCGATGTGGTTCTGTGAGGCTGATGGCTTCGCAGACCTCGCGCGTGAGATGCGGCAGTGGGCGCCTGGCGCGCGAGCGCCTAGCGGCGCGGTCAAGTAGCGGCACCCGAGCCGCGCGAGGCCGCCGAGCTCGTCTCGACGTTCTCGCCTGGCTCGGACGCTAGGCGTGGAGGAGACGATGAAACGCAAGATCACGTACACGGTATGGGGGCGCGGCGACTTTGACCGCAACGGCACCGTCGCCATGTGTGACGAGGACGAGTCACCCGCCGTCGCGGCGATCAAGTCGGTGGCGCGACGCTCCGGGCTCCACGTCATCACGGCCCGGTCGGACGGGACGCAGGTGTGCGGCGACCGCATCGTCGCGCACCAGCGTACTGCGACCCTGGGGCGCCCGTGCCCCGGTGGCGGCTGGCTGCCGTTGGCAGAGATCTGGGTATCGGTTCGTGTCGGGTGAGGGAGGAGAACATGCACAAGCAACATCGCATGAAGTCACGAACGGTTCAGAGCTGGTCGCATTGTGTCGCACCGGGTGTCTGCTCGGGCATCGAGCATGGTGGCGTGGTGTACGTCGAGACGTGCTCGTGCGGCGCGACACGGCAGATCGAGGCAAATGGGGGGAGGGAGGCGAAAAGCCCGTGGAGCGAACCGTCCGAGGACCGATATCGCGGCGCGCTTGAGGGCATTCGGTTCACAGTGCGAACCTTCCGAGCGAAGCACTATAATTTCCTCGATGCGGCGCAGCGCGACTTTCTCGCTGAGATCGATATCTGCTTGGAGGTGCTCAAGTGAAGCTGTCGGAGATTAAGCTGTGCCCGACGTGTGTGGCACGGGCAGGCGGGCGGTTTGGAGTCATGGTCGACGAGGGGCAGTCGTTTCGCGTGCTGGTCCTTGCGCGGAACGCCTATCCGGAGGCGCCGACGCAGGCGGGCGTCTACCACGTCCGGACCTTGCAGGGCGACGGGGGGCCACTCCGTGAGCCGCTGCGCGCGGGGCTGCTCTGCCGCGCCGACGCTGCCACGGTGCATTGGTCATGCGCGCCGCTCAACGCGCAGCTCCAGCTCTGGATCTCCATGGCCGTCGAGGCCTGCGAGGCCTGGGGCGACG
>JBAZOP010000155.1 GCA_041648665.1 bacterium
CCACCCACCCTTGAGGGTGTTTTTCAACAGCCTGTAGTTTTGCTCCCAGTTTTGCCGGCGGCGCGGCGATTGCTCGCCGCGAGGTTTTCACCGGGTGATACGTTTCGCTTAAAGGCAAAGCGGCGATTGCTGGGGGCGCTGGGGTCAGGCACCGGTTTCAGCGTCATTTCTTTTGCAAGAATCCGGGGAACAGCAATTTCGGCGGGTTTTCAGTAGAAGCGAGAGTTTTTGAGTTTTGAACCGGGTTGACTGCGAACGTCTATTTCCTGTTAGAAATATCATGTAGAAGGTCGGCGAAGGATTTCTTATCCATCTTCTTTTCTGCGATGTCAAGCATGGCCTGATACAGCCGGTCGTCGGGATAATCAATTGATATTCCGTTGATGTCGAGGAAGACGACGGCGCATAGCAGGCCGGTGCGTTTGTTGCCGTCAATAAACGGCTGGTTTTCCGCGATGTGAAAAGCATATGCGGCGGCCATTTCGAACAGACCGTCATGCAGCCACTCACCACCGAAAGCCGACTGCGGCGCGGCAACAGCGGATTCGAGCAAGCCGGGAAGCCTGGGGTCAGACCTTGAGTTGTACACTTATCCTCTCAAGTTTCCTTTCAAGCTTTTTGTCTCCTTCCGGCAGGTGCTGGGGACAGGCATAGTTTTGGGCATAAGTTTATTTGTTGCTTAACGGTTATTCCGGGGAAGCCTGGGGTCAGACCGGAAGCCTGGGGTCAGACCTTGAGTTGTACACTTATCCTCTCAAGTTTCCTTTCAAGCTTTTTGTCTCCTTCCGGCAGGTGCTGGGTCAGGCCTCGTTTTGGGCATGAGTTTATTTGTTGCTTAACGGTTATTCCGTGCAGTGGTGATTTGTTGATTTGGGATTTGACCTTGAATTGTACAGTTAATTCGGGGTGAGGTTTTCTTCAAAGCGGCGTCGGGCCGGTAGAGTAGAAAAGAGGCGCGGTGGGTTAAGGCATGATTGGCGTATTTCCCGCAACTTTCGTTCCACGCGGGAGCATGTATCATGCCGGACTCCGTTTCCTCTCTCCCCTCATCGAACCGGACGTGCGGATTTCCCGCATCCGGCTCTCCGACCGGTTTCACGACAGGCTCACGGGCGTGGCGCGGCTTTGTCCTTCATCATGCGGGTGACACCCATCTCATCGAACACCCTTAGGGACAATCCTTTCAAGTCCAGCGTGGACTTCTTGCAGCGCCGGTTGACGAAGAATCGCACTTTGTCGCTGACGTAGTTGTTGATGGCTCGGTAACTCAGGTACGTGTTCCCGTAGCTGAAGTAATTCCTCCAGCCGTCCAGGGTGCGGTTCAGAGATTTCACCACTTCCGGCATCGGTTCCATGTTACCGGGCGCGAGTTTCCCTCTCACTTTCTCCTTGAGCCGCAGCACGCTTTTCTTCGAGGGTTGCGCCGTCAGAAAGCGTTGCCCCGTCCGCGTGTACCGCTGCATCCCGAAGGTGTAGCCGAGGAAATCGAAGGTCTCCTCCCGCGCGTTGACGATGCGGGTTTTCTCCTCGTTCAGCGTCAGCCCCAGGCGTCCCATCACGCGCCGCGTCCACTCCAGCGCGCCGGCGGCACGGCCCCGGCTCAGGATCACGAAGTCGTCGGCGTAGTTGAAAATCCGCGCCGCGAACAGATCTCCCTTGCCCTGCCTCCGCCACAGCCGCAGATACAGGTTCATGTAGACGTTCGCAAGCAGCGGGCTGATGACTCCCCCCTGCGGCGTGCCCGCCCGGCTCTTCTTTCCTCCGGTCAGCCGCCGGTTCCCCTTCCCGTCCGTTTCCTCCACCGGAGCCTTGAGCCACATCTCCAGGAGCCGTAGAAGATGCACGTCCGTGATGCGCCGCTTCACCGCCAGCAGCAGTTTGTCGTGGGGTATGCTGTCGAAGTATTTCGACAGGTCGGCGTCCACCACGTCCGTGAACCCTTCCTTCAGACTCTTGTGGGTCTGCTTCACCGCATCGAGCGCGCCGCGCCCCGGACGATAGCCGTTCGCGCTGTCCTCAAAATCCGCCTCGAAGATCGGCTCGATCACCAGCTTCACCGCCGTCTGCGCCACTCGGTCCCGTATCGTCGGAATTCCCAGCGGCCTCTCCCCGCCCCCCGGCTTGGGGATCATCACCCGCCTCACCGGGTCGGGCCGGTACGTCTTGTCGTGCAAATCCTTCCTCAACTCCTCCAGCCACTTCTCCAGCCCCTCCGCCTCGATGGCCGCGAAAGTCTTTCCGTCCACTCCCGGCGCGCCGCCGTTAGCGCGCGCAATCCGCCAGGCGTGGGCCAGAATGTCTTCCCGATACACCTTGTCGTAGAGCTGGTAAAACCGGAACTTCGGCTCGCCCTTCGCCTTCTCGTAGAGCTTCTTCTGGAACGCCAGAATTTTGTCGGGGGTTGCCAGGCTCATCGCCAATCCCTCCTCTTTAGTTCCCTCCAAAGCACCCGGAAGCGAGGCCCCTTCCCTCCACCGGCGTTACCCGGCTTCAACGGTACTATGGGCCTCTCCGACTTCCGCCTCCGCCGCGGCCTGACGCCGCGTTGAGGGCCGCCACCCCTCGCTTCGGCGGACCTCCCACGTTGCCCGCGGAACCTTCCACACGTGCCGCTCCCACTACCCCGGCGAACCGCGTCCGCCGCCCGCGTCGGTTGCTTCGCGGACGCGCTCCGGCCTTCCCCAAGTGCGGAATGGGTCGGCGTTCGCATCTTCACTTTCGAGGCTTGCTCAGGATTCACTCGCGTTGCGGCCCGCGTGTTTGCAGGCCCACCTTTCGTGGACTTTGTCTCCGGGGCTTCAGCCCGGCGGGTTACCCCGCCGCTCTGCCCGGACAGCTACCGGGGCGTACCGACAATTCCCCGGGCGAAACTCTCATCCGCTGGTTCCACGCGCCTTTCGTGGCGCACCCGCACTCCGATATCTACAAATATTCTTTTCTCAAGTCGTTTTTTGTACAACAAGAGACCAAAACCGATAGGTTTGAGTAAAGAAACATATTTCAAATCAGTAGTGTCAAGCGCCTAGTTTATCGCCCGCGCCTTGCGCAGCGCCGATATTTCATCGTCACCCGCGCCCAGCCATTCCCGGAGCACTTCCTCCGTGTGCCTGCCAAGCTTCGGGCAGGAAGAGCGTATCTCGTTCGGCGCCTCGCTCATGGAAATCGGGTCGCCCGGCACCGCCACCGTGCCGAACGTCTCGTCCGGCGCCTGGGCCAGCATCCCGCGCGCCGCAAGCTGCTCCGAGGAATTCACCGCCTCGAAGGCGGCCACCTCCGCGCAAGGGATATTCTTTTCAGCCAGCGCCGAAACCACCTCCGCCACCGTATGCTCCGCCACCCACGGCGCTATCATGGCAATACCGTCGCGGGCGTTCTGTATGCGGGTCACGAAGTTAGAGAACCTGGGGTCCTTGAGAGAATCCGCGCGGCCGATCGCTTCCATGAAATGGTTCCACTCGCGGTCCGTGGATGCCCTCGATCTTGTCCTTCACCGGCTCCAGGGCGCGGTCGCTGAAACAGGAAAAATTCTGGAAGTACATCACGTCCTGCATGGAGACGTCCACGAGCTGGCCCCGGCCGGTGCGCTCCCGGTGGAACAGCGCCTCCACCGCTCCCAGGGCCGCATAAGCCCCGCTCACCAGGTCCCCGAAATACACCTTCGGCGTCCGGCCCTCCATCTTGTACGCCGCCATGATGCCGGAACTGGCCTGGGCTATGATGTCGAACGCCGTACGTCCGCTCAGCGGTCCCGTGCGCCCGAAGCCGGTTATGCTCACGTACACCAGCCGCGGGTTCGACTCCTTCAGGTCCTCGTAATCCAGGCCCAGCTTCTTCATCAGCCCCGGCGCGAAGTTCTCTACGAGCACGTCGCTCCTGCGCGCCAGCCTTTTCAGCAGTTCCACGCCCTCCTTTTTCTTCAGGTCCACCACTATCGCCCGCTTGTTCTGGTGCAGCGTCCCCATCATGCGCTCCGCGTTCATGAAGCGGGTCAGCAACCTCATGGTCTCGCCCAGGGGAGACTCCACCTTCACCACGTCCGCCCCCTTCAGCGCCAGCAGTTGGGAGCACCTGGGCCCGCTCAGGAACTGCGACAGGTCCAGCACTTTTATTCCTTCGAGAATCTTCTCCGCCATTTCGCGCGCACCTCCGGCAGGGAAATCTATTTCATCGCTGTATGATTATACCACGATCGGAAAAGCGGAAGGTAGCAGATGACGCGCCCATTATTTATTTTCCCACCGTGATAATATACAATCGTAAAGAGAGCAAGATACCTGGAGGGCGGCCTTGAAGATTCTCAGGATCGACATGACTGAAAAGAAGGTGACCGGGGAGGAATTGGCCGGTGAATACCTGAAATGCGGCGGGCGGGCGCTGACGTCGCGGATCGTAG
>JBAZOP010000156.1 GCA_041648665.1 bacterium
GTCTGGCTCTCCTCCGTTGCTTCTGCTTTGCCCGCAAGCCAAGGTTTTAAATTTCAACGCGCCCTGTTGCAGGGCGGCCGCTGCGAGGCGTGCGTATACGTGGCGAACGGCTACCGGGCGGGCGGCGTGGCGCTCCCCTTGGGCAACTATCACAACCAGGGAGCGCGCGGGTATGCCGCGGAGCATGTGAGCGCAGCCGACTACGACAACGTCCTCAAACTCATCGCCGCACTCGCGCACAGTCCGATCGGCAAGGGGCTCCTGCGCGCAAAGGCGGAGCCGATCAGGAAACATTACGCCGGGCTCAAGCGAAAGCTGCTCGGCACAAAATAGCACATCAATCCAAAGGGGGCGAAGATGGACGACGCAGGGGGCGGGACCCAGCTCAAGGGATTGCCGGAGAACGCGTTCAGGGAGCTCAACGAGGGCGAGCTCTTCAGGCCGCTGGTGGGCGATGATGACAAGGCGCCTGAGGTCACCGCGCGATCGGTGATCATAGGCATCATCATGGCCGTCATCTTCTCCGGATCGATCGCCTACCTCACGCTCAAGATCGGGACCGGCATCGAGGCCGCCATCCCCATCGCGATTATCGCGGTCGGGCTCTCGTATGCGTTCAGGCGCAAGAGCTCGCTGCTCGAGAACATCATGATCGTGGCGATCGGCTCCACCTCCGGCATCGTCGTGGGCGGGGCGGTCTTCACGCTGCCGGCCCTCTATATCATGGGGCTCGACAGCCACACCAACGTCTTCCAGCTCTTCTTCATACCGATGCTGGGCTCGGTGCTCGGGGTCATCCTCCTCATCCCAATGCGCCGCTACTTCGTGAAGGAGATGCACGGCAAGCTGCCCTTCCCCGAGGCGACTGCGACGACGGAGATCCTGGTCGCGGGCCGCAAGGGTGGCCGCGATGCGCGCGTTCTGGGATACACGATGCTGCTGGGCGGGGCGTATGACTTCCTGGCCAGCGCAATGGGCGCATGGCGCGACACATTTTCCACCACATTCATCGGCGCGTTCGGCATGCTCACCACAAAGTTCAAGGCAGTCTTCAGCCTCTCCACCGGCGCTGCGATAACCGCGCTCGGCTACATCGTGGGTCTGCGCTATGCCTCGATCATGGTCGCGGGCGGCGCCCTCTCCTGGCTCGTCCTGGTGCCGGTCTTCGCGTACGTGGACGCGGCGGCAGGCGGCGGCGCGTTCGCGAACCTCACTCACGACGAGATATTCAAATCCCAGGTCCGAATGATCGGCATCGGCGGCATATTCATGGCGGGCGTCATAGGCATAGCGAAGTCCCTGCCGGTGATGTACCGTGCGTTCGCCACCGGCATCCACGAATTCCTCGAGTCCCGCTCGCAGCTCAACCGCGAAGAGAAGACGACCGCGAGGACGGACAAGGACATCAGCATGCATGTGGCGCTGGCGGTCCTCGTCGCCACGGCAGTGGCGGTGCTGGCCTACTTCAAGTTCTCGGCCCTGGCAGGCCAGCCGAACGCCTGGCTCCTGGCTCTCATAGCCCTGGCGGTCACGCTGTTGCTCGGATTCCTCTTCAACTCCGTCTCCGCGTACGCGATCGCGACCATCGGCACCACGCCGATCTCGGGCATGACCATGATGACGCTCGTGATCGCCTGCCTCATACTCGCCAAGATCGGGCTCGCTGGCCCCAATGGGATGGTCTCCGCGCTGCTCATCGGCGGGGTGGTCTGCACCGCGCTTTCGATGTCGGGATCGCTGGTCACTCAGTTCAAGATCTCCTACTGGCTGGGCGCGACCCCCCGCAGGATCGAATGGGCCAACATCTTCGGCTCGGCGATCGCGGCGATCGTCTGCTCGCTGGTCATCATCATGCTCGCGCGGGTCTACGGATTCGCACCCGGGCCGGGGCATCCGAACCCGCTTCCTGCGCCGCAGGCGAACGCCATGGCCGCAGTGATCCAGGGCATCATGGTGCAGGGCAAGGCGCCGTGGTTCCTCTATGCGGTCGGGGCCGCGATCGCGGTCGCCATGGAGCTCGTCGGCGTGGCGCCGCTGGCCTTCGCGCTGGGCATGTACCTGCCGTTCGAGCTCACCACGCCAATGCTCGTCGGCGCGCTGGTTGCGCACGCCGTGAAGGCGAGCGCAAAAGGCAAGCGCTCGGAGCGCAGGCACGCGCGCGGCACGCTCATCGCCTCGGGCCTCATCGCAGGCGGCGCGCTGATGGGGGTTGTGGGCGCGTTCCTGGAGTGGCTCTCCACAGAGGTGGTGAAGCGCCCGATCCTGCCCAAGTTCGGCAACGACGGCGCGTGGGGCAATTGGCTGGGTCTGGTGATGGTGGGCCTGCTCTGCGCCTACGTCTATTGGGACAGCAGGAGGGCCGGTGAAAGCGACTAAGGTCACGGGCAAAAATGTAGGCTGCAGCACCGCAGCGCTCATCGCCGCGGCGAAGAGGGCCAGGGTCCGCGCATACGCGCCCTATTCCTCCTTCAAGGTGGGCGCTGCGCTGGAGGCCACGGATGGCCGCGTATTCACGGGCTGCAACGTGGAGAACGCATCCTACGCGGCCACGTGTTGCGCTGAGCGCACTGCGCTCGCCAAGGCGGTATCAGATGGGGCGCGCAGATTTCGCCGCATCGCCATAGTCGCCGACACGCGAGACCCCTGCCCGCCGTGCGGTATCTGTCGCCAGGCGCTCTACGAGTTCGCCCCGGGCCTCGAGGTCATAATGGCCAACACCAGGGGAAGGGTTGAAATCGCCAGGCTCTCGGATATGCTTCCAAATGCCTTCCACAGCGAAAAGCTGCGCAAGACCAGATAACCCATCAACACCCTATATATAATGATAAGCCTGTGAATCCTCTCTTTGCCGGTGTTGTTAAAAATTAAATTAATTCAATATGTTATGTTGGACTTTAGCTTTATTTTTATTTTTTGAATCCCCGTCAAAAAATCACGCAACTATTTCAGGCGTGATGCGATAATCTCTGCGACAATGATAAGACCTTAGTGTTGCATAAAAAAAGGAGACTCTATGGCAGACAAGGCAACGAAGGTGAATATTCCGCTTTTCATGGAGGTGTTAAGGCAGCTTCCCGGAATAGATGAAGAGGATATCGACGCGGCAAACGCGGCGTTCAAGGATGCGTACAACGGCATTTCACCGGGCAATATGAGTTTTTATACCGGGTACAAGGCGGGCGATGGCGACGTAGTTTCGTTTAAGAACTGGAGCGACTATTATCCCTGCAGTAAATCCACCACGCTGCATTACAAGGACGACGGCTCGATTTTCAATTACGACATCAATGTCTCAGCCAAGACGCCGTTTCTCGTTGCCAGGTATTTTATAGCGACCCTGTTCGGAATGGATGAGTTGTCGGAGGGAGCGCGCGCTGATTTTTACGCCGATCCGCTGAATCCTTATGAAAGCGATCGCCGGTATACGCCTTACGTCCCGGAGTTAATCGATGGGGCAAGGCAGCTGTATCGATGCGTCAAACAAAAGGGAAGCGTCGAGGCCTGCAGTGATTCCCCGGGCATGGAGAAAATTGACGCAATAAAAAAGAAAGAACTGCCCTCTGATCCCCAGCAGAAGGTGCCTAATTTCTTCGACGACGGAGACGTTGAAAAGAAGCCGGAACCGCCGATCAAATTGAACACCTTCGGATGACATCGATCCGTAGGCGGCGAGAAAAGACCGATAAACAACAGCAGGCCGCAGCATCGCGGCCTCATCAGGAGGAGGGGTTATGGGAGACGCATCGGTAAAGTCGAAGGTTGATTTCTCGGCATACTGCCGGGCATTCGAGGTAGTCGAAGATCGCGCAGATGCGTTTGAAGGCAATGCGGGGATCTGCGAGAGACTGGATCCAGGTGACGAATATTACACGGCGGACCAAATGAGCCGTGACCAAGGCGGGGATGGTACGGTGAGCATCCCGAATTTGGCGATCTCAAAAGGCCGGCTGACCAATCTGGGTTCGATCCTGCTCAGAGAGGACGGAACCATTGTCGTGAAAAAGGGCAATGATGAAGAGGAAATCGCTTCCGTCGACTCGGCGCTCGCCGCGTTGTTCATAGCGGGCGCTTTCGGTTTGGACGAGCTTCGCAGCGCGGTCTCGATAGACACCGGGATCGTCGCAGGCATCAGGGCTCTGTATGCCCTCTGCGTCGATGATTCGATGACCTGCAAAGATTCACCTGAGGCGTCTTCCATCGCGGCAAGGCTCTCCGCTGTCGCCAAGGGGCGCTCCGAAGTCGAAAAAATGAAAAAAGAGCTGCAAGAGTCCGCATCCGAAGAAAAAGCGAAAAGTGCAGCGAAAGCCAAAGAGAAGAGCGAAGCCGACATACGAAATAAAATCCGGTGGTACGAGGCTGAGGCGGCGAGATTGATTCCGATGATCGAGGAAG
>JBAZOP010000157.1 GCA_041648665.1 bacterium
TGACCGTGATTTGATGGTACATCGCCAGATTCAGCGCCGCTTGCTCGGCTTCGTGTGTCGCCGGATTCAGCGTGATAAGCTCCGCCCTGTCCATGGCGTGGCAGATGAGGCCCGCGCTGTTGCCGAACAGCGTGCCGATCTCCAGCGCCCGAGAGCCACGCTTGTTGTGCCCCCGCGCGAGGGTGTAGAGTAGCGCCCGTTGCCACATGAGGAGCTGGCCCTTCATGAACTTGGTACGGCTGTAGGCGCGGCTCCATCCATCGTCCTGGCTGAATAGCTTGTATAGCTCGTCCGGCGTCCCGTGTACGTTCACTCCCCGATCTCCTCCAGGTGCCTCAGTAGCGACCAATGCCCCAGCCAGTTGGCTAGTTCCATCCTCACGCGCAGCACGCGCGATGAGCATATCTCCTCGGTAAACTCGCCGTACTTGTGCCCAGCGTCATCCAGCCGCGCTAACAGGTCCAGCTCGTAAGCGGGCGGGTCCGCGAAATAGGTGCCGCACCAGTCGATCATCCAGCCGCCGCACCAGTTGGCGTCATAGTCAAAGTCGAACTCGTCGCGGTCCTTTTGCTGCTTAGTGCATCGAACGCGTGTCCGGTCGATCAGGCTGTGCAGCAGCGGCAGGTCCGGCGCCCCGCCGTGACCACACGCCCATTCAGTGACTTGGGCCAGGTGCAGGCCGTTGACCAGGGCCAGGCCGACTACCAGCGGCGCTAGGTTGTGCAGGGCGAATAGGTTCTGCACCCTGGAGCACTCGCGCACTGGGATACCACCCCACTCCAGCGCTTCGGGGTCCATGCCCTTCAGCTTGGGGAATATCTTGAGACACAGCCCGTCGCGCCCGTATCGCTTGCGCAGCAGCGCCTCTAGCCCGGCGTTATGCGCCACGCTGGCAAAGCTGCCCCCGTGATTGACGCGCTCTAGCATGGCGCCGGGAATGGTCAGCGGGTCGATCATGACGCGGCCTCCGCATAGGCGAACAGCGGCAACGACTCTTTGCACCAATGCGCGATTCTGGCGCGGGCCAACTCGCAATACTCCGCTTCTGCCTCGATGCCTAGCACGTCCTCCCAGCCCGCGAGATGCGCCCCGATGCACTCGGACGCAACGCCGGCGAAGGGTATCAGGATGCGCCGCGGCGCGTACTCGACAGGCGGCAGTAGCAGCGTGGCAAGGTAGCGCGCCAGGGCGATGGGCTTGACCGTGGGGTGCGGATTGTGAACTGGCTTGCGGTTTGGCTCGTCCCATGTGCCCGTCTGCACCCATTCGCCATTGATGCACGTCCGCCCAGGCAATCCAACGCCATTGGCATAGGCCCCGTATTCCTTGGTTGGCATCCCCTCCAGCCCCTTGTCTCTCTCCGCCCGGCTTGCCTTGGCGCAGTAGTAGAACGGCTCCGCCTCCTCTAGCGCCCAGTCGCATTGCTGGAAGAAACGCGCGGCGGTCCCGGTGTCGTTGTGCGTTGTCACGGTCTTGCGTCCGAATTGCCCATAAATGCCATGCCCCCCGCCGCCGTCCTGATTCTCGTAGGCGTGCCGCAATGACGAACCCCGTTCCCCGCTCATCCTGCCCAGCGCGGCGGCGGCGCAGCCCTCGGCGCATTGCCACTCGTCGATGGTCTCTAGCCCGTCGGCGTCGGCGTAGGTGGCATCCGGCATCGGCGGCTTTGGGTTATTCCCGCCAAAGGTATTGCCCCCGCTTCGATGGCGAACGGCTGTTCCCGTTGGCACCCGCTTGACGCCCACTCGCTTGCACCCCGGCGCGTGCTGTAGGATGAGGTTCGACGGCCAGCGGCCAGCGGCATTTGTCGGCATGAATGGCGCTTGCTTGCCGAATACGGCGCGTTCATTATTCGTCGGCTGAAATGGGCGCATGTGTGACCCGTCAGACATGATTCGGCTTTGCTCGATATTCAGCGCGCCGCTCCCGTACTCGGTGATGCTGTCCACCGGCCTGCCCGCGTAGGGCTTTTGGAATACGCAGATGGGCTCTAGCGCGGGCTTGAGCGCTTGCAAGCCATAGCGATGGCCGGACCAGGTTGCGGCTAGGTCGGTCGCGGGTGCGGTGACCATGCCCATCGTTTGCTGTTCGGCAATGCCGCCCCCGTAGGTATCAAGTGAGCGGTTCTCGGGATACGCCCTCTTATCGCCAAACCGGATGTTTGGCCCTATCACTTCCCGCTCCGCCCCCGCTGCCCTGTCCACTTGCGTGTCGATGCGCGTGGCCTTGGGGAATCCGCTCCCGTACACCCAGCCTATCATGCTATGCAGCACGAACCCCGCGTCCTCTATCGCGCACGCCATGCGGTGATACGTCCTTGCCCCGCTGAACGCCATGCAGAACGCCCCCGGCAGCAGGTGCTCGCCCAGCGCGGCCCACGTCTCAGCGCGGAAGGCGATGTCACCACCGTCCCAGCTCTTGCCCATGAAGCCGCCGCGTCGTTTCTCTTTGATGGCATCGCTTCGATTGCCAAAGCCGCCCTGCCCAAAGTTGCCAAGGTCTTTTGTGTCCGTCAGGTGATACGGCGGGTCGCACAGCATGGCGTGAAACTTTGGCCCGTCGTACCCCTTGGCCCATGCCAGCACGTCGGCGTGTACTATGTCGATCATGCGACACCCCACAACATCTCAAACGCCACACGATGCCCCTCTACCCAGTTGGCCCGCGTGTAACGCTCCACTAACGCCCGGAGCATCATCGCTGGTCGTGGCCGCGGGTCATCCATGGCTTGCTCTAGCGCCCTGGACATATCGGCCACGTCACCGCGCGCGTAGTGGTACACCCCGGCGCACTCGGGCAGCTCCGCGCACAGGCCCACGGTATCGGGCACGATCACCGGGACACCGCAGGCCAGGGCCTCCACAGGCCCCGCTGGCCCGGCGTCCTCCGTGGATGAGCAGAGCAGATAATCGAGCGACTGGTAAAAGCCGGGTAGCTCATTGAGCGGGTAGCTCACGGTGCGCACCGGCCACCCCGCGCCACTGGCTTTCCACTCCGCCCTATCGCGCCAGCCCATGTCTAGCAGCGCTTCGACCAAGGCGGCGCCTTTGCGCGGGCCGTTGTTGGCCCAGCCGCTCAGACCAACGATGGGCAATGGCGATGCGGGCCGCTCCTCCGCACTTGGCGTATAGCGCTCTAGTTCGATGACTGGCATCACGCGCGCCGTCATGCCTGTAGCGCGTAGCCGTCTCGCTGCCTCCTCATTGTTGCAGACTCGGAGCGCCACGTTGGCCGCGCATTCGTCCCACAGCGCCGCCTTGTGGCCGACGCTCTCATAATGTGTAAAGTACGCTGCCACCGGCGTCTTGCTCCACGGGCTGAATCGCCACCAGCCATCGGCGTAGTTGAAAAAGTAGTTCACGGTCGCTGTCTCATCAGGGTAGGGGCTGATGGTCCAGCCCAGGTCGCGGACCAGATAGTCGGCCATCTGCTGTAATATGCGCATCACGTCCGGGCGCTGGCAGACGATGTGAACTATCACAGCCTGTCCCTTAGCTTGCGCGCCGGATTGCCTACCCAGATTTCCCATGCCGGAACGTCGTGCGTTACCACAGCTCCAGCGCCGATAACCGCGCCCTCACCGATGGTCACGCCGGGTAAGATCGTAGCCCCCGCGCCGACGAACGCCTTAGCGCCGATGTCCACATAGGAGCGTTTCACCACTTGCCTATCGCGTGGCGCGGCGGCTGACATGAACTCGCCCTCCGGCATGTTGCTCCCGGTGATAATCCGCGCACCGCTAGCGATGCCCGCGCCGTCACCGATAATCAGCGCACCGCCCCCGACGTTGAGATGAACGAATGACGAGATGTGTACCCAGCGGCCTATGGTGATACCCTCCCCGCCTTCGCATTTCCCAAAGCTGTCCAGCCTGGAGTCGTCGTCGATGTCTACCATCTCCGGCTTGAGCATGACATAGGGCTCATGGATGGTTACGTTGTCGCCAAGGTGTGCGAAGGTCATAGTGGCCGCCTGAATGCGATGGTCGAGCCCACAATGCCTAGCGGCTCCCATTGCGCCGCGGCTTGCCAGTTGTCCACGCAGGTCTTGATGGCCGGGCATTTCCATGTCCCGTAGTCGTGGTAGGCGATGATGCCACCGGGCATAATCAGCGGCGGCCATGCGGCGGTGTCCTTTTGGATAGCGTGCTTGTCGTGGCAGGCGTCGATGAAACAGAAGGCTAGCGGCGTGTCGATCTGCTTGGGTGCGTCCCATGAAAGCGCTTGGATAACCAGCGTATTATCGGCCAGGCCCAGCGCGGCCAACGTGGCGATAAATGAGGTCTTGCGCTCGTTTCCTATTTGCGCCGGTGACTTGCCGGGATGCTCGGTGTCTAGCACCTCTGTCACGGCTTGGTCCTGAT
>JBAZOP010000158.1 GCA_041648665.1 bacterium
TCTCCGCGTCCGTGCCGGGCTGCGCTGCAAAGGCCCGTTCCTCTGCCCGATCTTCCGCGCGCTCCCAGCCGGCGAACACGGGCCTTGCTTCGTGGCTCACGAAATGGGCCTTGATCGCCCCATCCTCTGTCTCGCGCTCCACGACCATGCTGCGCGCTGAGGCAACTTCGCCGAGCGACAGAATCTCCGTATGCAGCGACTTTATCGAGACAAGCCTTGCGATCTCGGCGATCAGGCCGCGAGGTACGACGCTCCTCGCCCCCTCTGATTCTAGCCTTATGGCAGTCTGTGCCGAACGTATGATCCCGTTCGCGACAACGGCTGTCTGGGAATCTGATTCAAGGCGCCAACCCAGGCCGCAGCCCGACAAACCATCGATGCCGGGGAACCATGCGCCCAACGCCTTGGGTCTTTCGGGCGTGCGTGAGGATGACGCATCGATTGCCTCGACGAGCGCCGGCGATTCAATCCGCTCCGCATGCATCGCGGGCCTTGCCTCTGTCATGGAGATTTCAGGGGTCGACGAACTCGAAGCCCCATCGAACGAGAAGAGATCGGAAATACCGCCGTTGATCGTAAAATCAACGTCGAACTTGTTGTCCGTGCCCACGCCGGCGATGATCTCATAGCCACGTGAAATATTTTCCTCCTCTTTTGCGTCTGAAATATCCGGAGGCTCCTCGCTCGCCGATGGAACAGCGACCGCCGCGACAGCTGCAGGGGCGTGCTGCGTCTTTTTTGCGACGAGAGTTGAAACGGCCGGCAGGGTCTCTTCCGATGTGAAGGCGCGCGCTATCTCGGCCGACACCAAGGCCATGGCAGCCACAGCATCGGCATGGGCGAAGATCGCAGCAGGGGAACGGCTCAGCTCCCTCTCCGCCGGAGCTGCGGCCAAGAGGTTCAAACTCCTGTTATTGGAGAAAAGCGAAGCGCCCAGCGCAATCCGCGAACCTGCCAAGGCAAAGCCCGAGCCCGACAGCACAGACCCTGCCATCGGCCTGCAGCCATAGGTGAAGGCTGAAGACAAAATACCGGGCTGTACGATCAGTGCCATCCCCTCCCCTTTCCACCCACCTTATCGGCAAGCAGGAGTCGATGTTGCGCGGAAGATGAAAAAATATCGAAAAATTATGGCCGATCAATACCACAGCGATATCAAATGGTTAGGCCCATAGCCCGCTCCAGCAGCCTCTCTCCCGCCACTTGTGCCGATCCCCTCGATCATCTAGTTTGAACATGTATGGAATGGTTCACGATGCACAGGTGGTCGCCTTACGTTGTGGGCGCGGGTATCGGGGTGATCTCCTGGATATCGTTTCTCATCTCCGACAAACCGATCGGCGTATCGACCGCATTCGCGCGCACGACCGGCATGATACTCAAACGTTTCCACGCGGAGAAGGTCGAGCAGAACAGATTCTTCCGCGAGATCGAGCCGAAGGTGGATTGGCAGTGGATGCTCCTCGTGGGCATCATCATCGGCGCCGCGATATCGTCCCTGCTCTCGGGCGAGTTCAATCTCTCATGGGTGCCGCAGAGGTGGTCCCTCAAGTTCAGCTCGGCCACATTCCCGCGCCTGATCGCCGCGTTCGCAGGGGGGACGATCATGGGGCTGGGCGCGCGCTGGGCAGGCGGCTGCACCAGCGGCCACGGGATAAGCGGCGTGTTTCAGCTCGCGGTCTCGAGCTGGATCGCCATACTGTGCTTCTTCCTCACAGGCACGATCACCGCGATCATGCTCTTATAGGAGTCGGGAGATGTTGGTTTCTCTTCACACAAAGCGCGCGCTGCAGCTGGTGCTGGGGCTGCTGATAGGGATCTGCATCGGTTTCCTGCTGCAGAAGGGCGGCGCGACCGACTACAACGTCATAACCGGACAGCTCATGCTGCTCGACTTCACCATCCTCAAGATCATGCTCTCCGCAGTGGTCGTCGGGATGATCGGCGTATACGGGCTCAGGGAGTTGGGCCTCGTGAGGCTCCACATCAAGTCAGGGTCGGTCGGCAGCACCATAATCGGAGGTCTGATATTCGGCGTCGGTTTCGCGATCCTGGGGTACTGCCCGGGGACGATCGCAGGCGCCGTCGGCTCCGGGTCGCTCGATGCGTTGTTCGGCGGAATGCTGGGTATCCTCACGGGCTCCGGCATCTTCGCGTTCATCTACGACAGGCTCGACAAGGAGATGCTGAACATCGGCCGCTTCGGGCCGATCACAATACCGCAGCTCTTCCGCGTGAACCCCTGGCGCGTGATAATACCGCTGGCCCTCATCATCCCGTGCTTCATGCTGGCCCTGGAGATATTCGGGCTGTGAAGATATGACCCCCTTCAATTTGATCAACGTTATCATAGACTTAAATTATTCAAAAATATGACAACTTTGTTTGGCCGCATCCGATAAGCAGATACCTAACTTCATCCGGGCTGGAGGCGCATTCGATGACAAGACTGTTCGGCGTCAGTTCCTTCATGTTGATGATGCCCATGGATCCCCCTTCAACCGGGGCGGGCGGAATAAAAACACCCCTGGTCTCTTCGACCCCTCCTGCGGTCCCTGCCTCGGCATTTGAAAAGCTGGAGAAGGGCCTCAAGGAGGCAAGCTCAGGGATCAGAAATCTGTCCAGCGCATATGATCTGGCGACCGACGGCCTGATGGGCATCAAGTCTGAGATGGAAATTCTCAAGAGGGATCTGGGCGGCGAGCGCGACAGGGCAAGGAACTTGGAGAGGATACTGCAGGAGGAGCGCAGACAAAGCACGCTCCTGAGGAATACGATCTCCGGCAACGAGATGGAGGCCGCTAAAAGAGAGCAACGCATACGGGAACTCACGCAGAGAGTCGGCGCACTGGAGGAAATCGAACGCCGGATGTCCGAGTCCTCGATGCTCGCCAAGCGGTCTTTTGACGAGCAGGCGTCAAAGGTCGAGTCTCTTCTCGCCGTCATCGACGAGGCCAAGGCGGGAGCGGTCGGGATATTCTCACAGGTCGACGAGGCCTCGAACATGGTGGCGGGCGCGCATCAGGCGATAACGGCGCTCCATGATTCGCTGGTTCCGCTGTTCGGTGCGGACAGCCCGGTCGTGACCAAAGTGAAGGAGCAGGCCGCGGCTATCGGCAGCGCGGCCGCATCGATCGATCAGCTGCGCGGCAGAAAAGCGGAGCTGGCCGACCTTCTCAGGATCGAGGGCAGCAAGGCAGGTCTCATAGACCTCAGGGCGCTGCGCAAGATCATGCCCCTGCTTGACGAATCATCCTTCGAGCCCACGAAGATCCTCTCCGAGCAGATCCTGCTGAGGCTATCCGCAAGGCTTATCACGATGTTCAATAATATAGACAAAGAAGAGACAACCAGGAGACTCAACGCCTTCCTCGAAGCCGCATCCATCCTGCTGGTTAGAAACGATATCCCGGGCTCGGTAAATACCGTCTATGAGGCGATATCCTCTTTCGTTGATCTCCGAGTGCCTGCACAGGACTGCCGCGGCCTTTTCTACCAGATGATCAGGGTAGCGAACATGCTCAAGGCCGGCCGAAATCTGGACAACATATCCGCCATATTCTCTGAAATCGAGTTCCAGGGCTGGTATGTTTCAGACAGTGAAATCCGCGCCCGAAAGATGATGTCGCGATACGAGATCGACGCGATAGAGGGCAACACACTCATCGAATTCAAGACTGTCTGGTTCGGAGACATGTTCGGCAAATATCTTGCCGAGCTTCTTGCGAATGCGGACAAGGGATCGATCGCTCTCATCAGGGACGTCTGCGACGTGCAGAACAACGTGGGCCATGCCGGACACGCGGCAAAGGTGGCGAATCAGTTTATAAGGTACAAGCAGATCATGGACACGGGTCCGGCGAATTCCCTTGAGCTCCACATAACCTCTTACAGTCAAGTGCCGAATAAGATCCTCACGGCGCTGTACGATTTCTTCGGAAGGGAGCGGCTGAAGGTCTTCTGGTATGATAACGTATTGGGCAACAATCCCATGCCGCTCGCTCCGAAGGATGAGGCGCTGCCCGCAGAGGCTGCATCAAAGTCAGGACCACCCCTGGTTGAAGGAGAAGGCGCGCCCCTGAGGGAAGAACCTGCGACCGACGTCGCTGACGCGGATTTGATCGCCGAAAATGTAGTCGATCAGGAGCCTCCAGCGGCAATCGTGATAGAAGGATGGGACGGCATCGAAGATGCGCCTGTCGCCCATGAAACCGAAGCGACGAGTGGATCACGTGGGCCCCATCAAGACCGACGCTGACGGTCCGGCATTGACTTCGATAATGCAGAGATTCGTCTGGCTGATCGGATAGGGCCTTCTCTCAATCGGTCACCCAGGAAGCGGCGATATTCCCGAGCGCGGACA
>JBAZOP010000159.1 GCA_041648665.1 bacterium
GCGAACACCTCAAGTCGTTTCTGGTTCATCGTCTTCTCCCACGGCGGTGCCGAGCACGCTCGCGGCCTTCCCGCGCCGGGTGTGGTCCATGTACCAGCGCTCGACCGTGCGCGTGCCCTTGTGGCCCAGGGCCTCGGCGGCGGCGCGGGCATCGCCCTTCTGCTCGTAGACCGCGTCCGCGATCGTGTGCCGCGCGCTGTGGGGGTGGACGCCGGGGATCCCCACTGACTCGCCCACCGCCTTCATCTCGCGGCGGATGTAGTCCTCGACCGCCCGACGTGTCGTGCGGCGTGTCGAGCAGAGCACCTTCCAGACGACGTCCGCGTCCGCGAACCGCACGGTCTCGGCAAGCCGATGGCCTTGATGCCGCATCGTCTCAGTGGGGAGGACGAAGAGTCGCTCGGTGCCGCCTTTCTGCAATGTGAAGACCTCGTTGCCTGCTGCGGCTTGGAAAAGCTGTTCGCGTGTGAGGTCGAGCACCTCGGCGATGCGGAGCCCCGAGGTCAGCAACAAATACATGATCGCGGCGAGTACCGGGTCGTGGTGCGTGAGCACCGCGCGCCGGAGCCGAGGCCACTCCTGCTCGACGTCGAGGACGCGCACCTCCTTCACCCGCTGCGGGTGCCGGCCCGGCGTCCAGCTCCGCAGCTTCGCGGCCAGCGGCTCGTTCTGCGTGAAGCTCGCCCAGTGGAAGAGCGCTTTGCGGTAGGTCTCCCGCGTGGAGGCGCCGATCTTCTCGTTCCCAAGGATGGCCAGCTTGTCAGGCAGCTCGAGCGCACGGCGCACCGCGCCGCAGTAGAGCGACACGGTCGCCGGGCGCAGCTTCTGCTGGAAGAGGTAGGTCATGAACTGGTCGAGCTGCTCGGTCACGGCGCCACCTCGACGTCACCGCACCAGCAGTATTCTTCGCCCTCCACGAGCTTCTCGAGGAACCCGAGCTGCACGCACTTCGTAAAGGCGTGCCGCAGTGCGTTCACTCGGAGCCCGTCTTGGTCCCCGTCCTCGCCTGAGCAGCCGTTTACGAGCGCGAAGTGCTTCGGGTTCGAGTGCCCGGTGCGCGGGAACTTCTCGTACACGAGCGTGACCAGCGCCTCGAGGTCGGGGGGCGGGCCCTGCTGCGGCTTGGGGGGCGCCGCCTCTTCCCGCTGTGCGTGAATCACCGGGCCGAGCGCCGCGATCACACGCTCGTCGAGGATGCGGCGCACCTCCCGGTAGTACGCATCGGCCGCGAGCACGAGCGCGCTCACGAGCTCCGGCGCCTGCAGCGCCAACACGATCATGTCCCGCATCGCTTGGTTCTGATCCATGTCCCTTCACCTTTTCTACTAGTTATCAGATGTCGTCGTCCTCATGACGCGGCTCGACGAGCAGCGTGGCTCGCGCGAGCGCCTGCCGCAGCTCTGCGATGAGCACGCGCACTCGCGCGCACTCGGTCTTCTGTGTCACGTTTTCGGCCTTCAGCTCGAGCCGCTCGATCCGCACGTCGAGCGCGCGGAGACCTAAGCTCGCCATCTCCTCGACTATGAGAGCGTTCGCAATCGAGGATGCCAGTGCTTCGAGAGCCATCGTCTACCTCCTCAGTCCCACCTGTCGAGGCTGTACGCCGTGCGCGTTCCGTGCTCGTCGACAACATGCACGCGCTGGTTCCAGGGCTGCGGCTCACCAGCGCGCAGATCGAGGCCGCACGCCGACATCTCCTCGCGGCCCTGGAGCTGCGCGCCCTGCGAGAAAGCCTCGATCGTCTTGCGCACCGCGTGGTACGCAGACTTCAGCACCTCGGGGAAGAGCGCGATGCCGCCTGTGAAGGTGGACTCCCTGCAGCCCTCAAGCAGCAAGACCACACCCTTGCCCTGGCCGACGTGGTAGACGTCGGGATTCCACATGCACGGGAGCATGCAGACCGCGGTGACCTTGACGCAGCCTCCAGCGACGAGACCCCAATTCGCTGCGTGCGACCCGCCTGGGTAAACGTACCAATTGACGGGGTTGCGGTGCTCGTCGATGTCCCACTGAATGATGGGCGGCGCGTCTGGGTTCACCGCAGTCAGGAGCGCCATGAACTTGCCAACTCGGGGCACGTCGGCGAACATCTCGCGAGCGTGCGGCAGCACCTCTCGGCTGAACTTCTCCCAAGTCATGACCACGTCGGGCTGCGTGAGATTTCTCTCGAAGCGCTCGCTGCCCTTCGGCTTCACGTGCGCGAACACGCCGCCGGCTCGCGTGGCATCGGCGGGCGGGTCCTGCGGGCGCCAGACCGCCTGCACCTCGTCGAGCCGGGCGAAGCGGCGCGCGAGCGCGCCTGTGCTCTGGAGCGCGGCGACGACCTTCTCAGCCTGGGCGATGTTGCCGGCGCTCGGGTCGGACTGAGGCCGCATGTACTGGAGCGGGTCCATCTTTTCGGACCACTTCGCCTTGATGGTCGTGAACGGCAGCCCGGTCTGCACGTCCTCGAGCAGTGTCCCTATCATGGACGCTCTCACGTGCGCGAAGCCCACGGGCGCCGTCGCGACCGCGAGCCAGACGATGTTGTCGCGGGCCTTGCCCCGCACGCCCTTCGTGCGCTCGTGCAGCCCGAAGAACCACTCGGCGACCCCGAGGGCCTTCTCGGAGCGCGGCAGGTTGCCGCTCTTCAGCAGGGTCAACGCCTGCAGCGCCGTCTCCCTCGAGAACTCGGCGAGCCCGCGCTGGAGCATACCGAACTCCTCGCGGCGCTCGGCCATGGCCTGCGTGGCGTTCTTGAGCACGGTCTTCTTGAAGACTTGACTCGAGAGGACGTGGAAGTGCGTCCAGGCGATGCCCGTCGAGCCGCTCACGTTCTGCGGCACGCCCCACGTGGGCTCCTCGCTGTAGAAGATGCCGGTCACGGCCGCGCGAGCGACGCGCTTCTCCATGGCGGCGACCGCGGCCTTGTAGAACTCGGGGGCGTTCTCCGAGTCCCACAACGCGGACCGCGGCTTGCCGGCGGCGTCGATCGTGACGAGGCCGCCGTACCGCTCGATGAAGTGGCGGCAGTTGTTGCAGGCGTGGTGCTGCCGGTGCCCAAGGGGGAGGCCCGCGATGAACGCGGTGAAGAGCCCACTCGCGTCGGTCGTGAAGAGCGGCAGGGCGCGGGCCCCTCGGAAGCGCTGCTGCACCGCGGCGTTGAGCTCGTCAAAGACATGCCCAGAGGCCTGCGCCGTGCTGCTGGTCGTGGTCGTGATCTTCTTCTTGCTTGTCATGTCCCTTCATCCCTTCTGGACGCCCAGCGGGCGCCCCTATCGGTACCCCTGTGGGTTCACGGGAAACGGGCTCAGTTTCCCGTATAACCCATGGGTTATACGCCTTCTAGCCCCCGGCCCGCCAGGGCACCCGAAGGGATACCCAGTGGGGATCCCTCCGGGCAATCCCAGGCGAACATGATCTTCGATGTCCTGGTTCATCGTGCGAGACCTTTCTCCCATGCCGTGGCGACAGCCTCGGCGATGTCCGTTGCGTGGTGCGCGGTCAGCATGTCCTCGATGTTGCCGGCATTGACGCGCCCCTCGCACTCCTCGGGGTCGTCCATGACGAGCCCGAGCGCGCGGCGGGGCGTGCCGGGCCCCTCGAGCAGCAGCGTGTAGTGGCCCTCGAGCTCCCGGCGCAGGAAGAGCACTGCGCCTTGCGGCGTGGGAGCCTGGGAGACGAGGCGCTTTTCACAGAGCGCGCCGGGGCACTCGAGCGCCTTCTCGAGCGCGTCAGCCGCCGCTTCAAGCAGAACAACGTCTTCTGCGTCGACATCGAAGCCGGGCCTCCACCCACGCAGCGCTTTGATCAACTCCTTGGTGTCCATCAGCTCCTCCTCGTGACGATGCGCACGCTGGGCGCGTTGTTGTAGGTCACGACAACGTGGTTGCTATCGGGCTCCCAGGCGATGGTGATGGGAGTGGTGGTGCCGTTCTGCGTGAGCTTCTTCTCGAGCAGCTCGACGGCGTCCTCGGCCTTCTTGCGCTGGTCGACCTCGCGCTCGAAGTCCGCCTCACGCGCGTTTGAGAACCGGCGCGCGTTGTCGAGCGCCTTCTGGTTCAGGACCGCGGCGCCGGCCGTGCAGGCGTGGCAGTAGCCCTTGAAGATCTCGCGGGCCGCGGCGGGCATGAACTGCCCGCAGCTCGCGCAGGGCGCGCACGCAACCGCCGCCTGCTGCGGGGCCTCGAGTTGCGCGAGGCGGGCCTCGAGCTCCTTGATGCGCTCGGCGGCAGCAGTGCGGAGCGCGTCGATGTGCTCGTCGACCTCGAGCATGTCAGCGGCGGCGCCGAGCAGCGTTGCTTTCTCGTCGGTGAAGTGGGTGTTGCCTGGCGGCTGTGCGCGAACACGAAGCTGTCG
>JBAZOP010000160.1 GCA_041648665.1 bacterium
CTTCTATCCCAAGATCAGGGCCGAGATGCGGTGGGAAGAGGAGCGCCTGATCTACACCGAAAGCGGAGAGCTCATCGATTCCAACGGCGAGGAGAATATGTTCGAGGCCTGGTCGTTCGACCTCGACAACCAGCTGGACGAGAAGTTCGAGGATGAGCAGTGAGGGATATTCAAATTTTTTGCGCTAGACGGCCAGGCGCTCCGTTGGGTCGAGCCCCATGGCCTTGCAGTAGACGTGGTTGATCGCCGCGAGCGTGCTGACGGCGGTCTCGGCGTTGATGAGATCTGAAGACGGCAACTCCGAAAGTTTCACGCCTTCCCGAAAATTCAGGCTGCAGCAGGTGATCGCGCCTTCGGAGGCGTGCGCGGTGGAGGAGGGGCGCAAGCCCCATTCCCCTTCGCGGCCCTTTGGTATCAGGAGCGCCGCGCCCCAGAGGCGGCATACTGCGGGCCTGGCCTGGTAGATCGAACACAATCCCTCGTCATTCAGGCGCGAGCATCGATCTCCGGAGGCCGATGCGGTTCGTTCGCCGAGCGGTCCCGCGCATTTCCGGATGTGATCCGCCTCGACCCGCCACACTGTGATCCCCGCCACGCAGCACCCTGAGCAGCCGGGCGCGCACTCGAAGGACTCGGGATGGCGCTTTCTCACGCCCTCTGTGAAGGAATCGATCTTGTCCAGCAGCTTTATGTAGTCTTTGAACACGGTATTCAGAATCCGGGCGTCCTGATGAATTTTCCGGCGTTGTCCACTATGAGTCCCGAGGCCTTGCCCGCCATCAGCTCCATGCCGTCCTTGGGGCCTGCGATGAAGACCGCCTTGGCCATCCCCTGAGCCTGGGCTGCGTTCTTCATCACGAGCGTCACGCCTTTGCACGGCGCGCCTATTCGCTCCTTGTTCTTCGGGTTTATCAGCTCCTGATACGCGAATTCGTTGGAGCTGACGGTCGCCACTGCGTTGTTGTTGACGGTGAGGTTGAGCGCATGGTGCGCATACGTGCCCTCGCTGTCCTGCACCTGTATCTTCCAGGGGCCGGCGAGGCCCGAGCCCATGCCGCGGAATACGTTGCCCACCTTCACCATCGCGTTCTGCATGCTGGCCGTGGCGATGAGCCTGACCATGTACTCGGCCAGAAAGCCGTCGATCATTCCGTCGAAGCGCACCTGCATCCCGGATTTCTTTAGCTGCGCCGTGCGCGCGCCCTTGTCGATGCTGATGTCCCTGTAGCTCCCCTGGCCTGCGGAGGTCACGTCGAACCAGCCCTTGGCCCAGTCCGAGATCGTCTTGGCCTCTTCGAGGGCCGCGATCGTGTCGTCGGATACGGCGACGGCGGTCCCACCTGCGGCCGCGTTGAGCCTGCTCACGTCGCTGTTCGGGTTCTGCCAGTCGAGCTGGGCGAAGACCTCGTTCGCGCGCTGCGCGACCACGTCGATGAGGCGCTCGACCGTGGATGCGTCCCTCGACCAGCCGACGATCAGGATGGCGGCCTGGGTCCTGCCGCCGAGCGTCGCCTGCCTGGAGAACAGCTTGATGTCTCCCTGCTGCGCATAAGACGAAAGCGGAGAGAGGATCGCTGCGGCCAGGATTGCGGCGAAGAAAAACCTACTCGCTCTTCTCTTCGAGCTCCCTCTGTTTCTGGTCATTTGGTCCCCCGTCGGAGGCGGTCTGCTCGTTCATTCTCTTCTCGTACGGCACGCCTTCTACGATCATGTTCTTGGAGGCCACGAGATTTCCCTGGCCGTCCACGATTATGCCCCTTATCGACGTGTGGCCCATCACGTACTTCATGGCGTATTCTGGGCCCACGGTGTAGGCGGCGAGCGCGAAGGCGGTCGCGTTCATGGCGTTGGATGCGATGACGGTCACGCTGCGCAGCCCGTCGGCGACCGCCACCTCTTTTTTGTTGAGCGGGTCTATGAGGCCGCGGCCTATGCCGTCAGGCGAGACTGTGGCTGTCGCCACGTTGGAGACGCCGTAGCGATACGCGCGATGCGCGCCTGTGCTCGTCGTCTCGCCGAAGCCGACCACGACGTCCCAGGGGGTGTATATGTCGCGGCCGATGTTGCGCGTGACCGGACCTGTGCTGACGCTTGCGTTTGCGAACCCGTCGGCTGAAATGGTCTCCATCATGAGGTCGCACGCGTAGCCGAGTGCTATCCTGCCCAGGTCGAGCTTCATGTCGTCGCTCTTGAACGAGATCGTGCGCTTTTCAGAGTTGAGCGAAATCCTGCGCGAGTCGCTCTTCATGAAGAGGTGCTTGGGCGAGGGGCCGGCGATGTCGAAAAACCCGTCGGTCTGCTTTCCCAGGGTGACGGCCCTGGAGATGAATTCGAAGCCTGTGGGCGACAGCTCCAGCTCTTTGCCCTTGCCCAGGCTGTCGAGCTGGTTGGCTACGCCGCCTGTGGAGAAGAATTCACCGAAGAACTGTTGAGCGCGCGATATGGCGTTCGAGAGCGCTGCCTTTGCGCGACCTTCATCCGATGGGGTGCCTACTATGGTCGCTGTGATCGGCTCGCCGGTCGGGAGCTGGGCCTCGGCCGAGAATTGCCTCGTGCCCGCTGACGGGACAGCGGGAATGACCGGAGCGATGACAGGAGCAGCGGTCGTGTCGGTGGCTGTAGGCGTGTCGGTGGCTGTAGCAGTGGCGGCAGCGGCTGTGGAGTCCTCTGTCATGGCCGTCGAGGCTATGGAGGGGAGGGCCACGATCGCGAGCAGTATGAGGATTGCGTGGATTCTGTTCTTCATTGTTGTCTCCTTATCGTTGATGTCACAGGACTTCCTTAAGGTATCTGCCGGTGTGGGACGCCTTGTTTTCAGCGATCTCCTCGGGCGTCCCTGCGGCGACGAGTTTGCCGCCATTCGCTCCGCCCTCGGGACCGAGATCGATACAATAATCGGCAAACTTGATGACGTCAAGGTTATGCTCGATCACGATCACGGTGTTCCCAGCCTTCACCAGCGCCTCGAGCACGCCCAGCAGCTTGTGCACGTCGTCGAAGTGCAGCCCGGTGGTCGGCTCGTCGAGTATGTAGAGCGTGCGGCCGAGCATGCCGTCATCGAGAAACCTGGGCCTGCGCGCGAGCTCCCTGGAGAGCTTTATCCTCTGCGCCTCGCCGCCAGAGAGCGTGGTCGCCGACTGGCCGAGTTCGATGTAGTCGAGGCCGACCTCGACGAGCGTCTCGAGCTTGTGCCTGAGGGCGGGGATGTTCTCGAAGAAGCGGTGTGCCTCGGCGACCGTCATCTTCAAGACCTCGGAGATGTTCTTCCCCTTGTAGGCCACCTCCAGCGTCTCGCGGTTGAAGCGCAGGCCCTGGCAGACCTCGCACTCCACGAAGACGTCGGGCAGAAAGTGCATCTCGATGCGTATTATGCCGTCCCCTTCGCAGGCCTCGCAGCGTCCCCCCTTGACGTTGAAGCTGAAGCGTCCGGGGCCGTAGCCGCGCGCGCGCGACTCGGGCAGCTCTGAGAACAGGTCGCGGATGTGCGTGAATATCCCTGTGTATGTGGCCGGGTTGGAGCGGGGGGTGCGGCCGATCGGGGTCTGGTCTATGTCGATCACCTTCGCGAAGCGCTCCCAGCCGCGTATCTCCCTCGCGTTGCCCGCGGCCTCCTTGGAGCGGTAGATCCGCTGTTTGAGGGAGGCCAGCAGCGTCTCGGTCACGAGCGTGGACTTGCCCGAGCCGGAGACGCCGGTGACCGCCGTCATGAGGCCGATCGGAAAGCGCACGTCGATGTTCTTGAGGTTGTGCTCGGAGGCGCCCATCACCTCCAGCCATCCGTCGCTCGGCGCTCGCCTCTTCGTGGGTTTTTCGATGCTTCGCCTTCCTGAGAGGAATGCGCCGGTGAGCGAATCCCGGTTTTCGATTATCTCGGTGGGCGATCCTGTCGCGACCACGTAGCCGCCTTTGACCCCGGCGCCGGGCCCGAGATCGATGATGTGGTCAGAGGCCAGCATCATGTCGCGGTCGTGCTCCACAACGAGCACCGTGTTCCGAAGATCGCGCAGGCGCTTCAGGGTGTTGATGAGCCGGTGGTTGTCTCGCTGGTGCAGGCCGATCGAGGGCTCGTCGAGAACGTACAGGACCCCTGTGAGCGCAGATCCGATCTGGGTGGCGAGCCTTATGCGCTGGTCTTCGCCCCCAGCGAGCGTGCCGCTGGCGCGGTCCAGGGTCAGATAGTCCAGCCCCACGTCGATGAGGAAGCCCAGCCTCTCGCTTATCTCCTTT